>JAMDAP010000013.1 GCA_023484675.1 Bacillota bacterium | reverse complement strand
GCCAGACCTTGGCCAGACCGCTCATGCCGTAACCGCCGATCCCGATAAAATGAAGGCTGGATTGGGGGTGAATGGCGAGTCACACTCCTTGCCGTGAAAGAGTATTCGCTGCTGCGCCTTTGGGGGCGGGGGCAGGGCCGTAGGGCGCTGCCGATCCGACCCATCTCCTATTTTTGGCGAACGTGACAGGGAATATGTAAGAAGGCCCCCAGCGGCGGCGGGGGCCCGGTTGGGGTCAGGCCTCCCGAGGCAGCCGGCGGGTCCTGCTACACCGCCAGGCTGTCGTTCGACAGTACCTGTCGCAAGGCGTCCAGAAACCGCCGGTTCTGGGCCTCCGTTCCCACGGTGACCCGGATCGACTCCGGCAGACCGAAGGAGTCCGTCGGCCGGACGATCACGCCCTGGTGCAGTAAGGATTGGAAAACTCGGCGGGCCGGCAGGCCCAGATGGATGAGGACAAAGTTGGCCTCGGTGGGGACAAAGCGAAGGCCATGACGGCCAAGCTCCTGGTAGAGCAGGGCCTTGCCGGCCTCATTCATGGCCAGGCTGCGGCGCCGGTGATCCTGATCGGACAAGGCCGCCACCCCAGCCACCTGCGCCAAGGCGTTGACGCTAAAGGGGTCCCGGGCCAGCCGCATCGGAGCGAGCAGGGCCGCAGGTCCAACGCCGTAGCCCAGGCGGACACCGGCCAGGCCGTAAAGCTTGGAGTAAGTCCGGGTGACCAGCAGGGGGCGCCCCTCCCGCACCCAGGGCAGCGAATCAGGGTAGCGCTGGTCCTGGACGTAGTCGCCGTAGGCCTCGTCCAGGAGCACCAGCACGCCGGCGGGTAGGCGGTCCAGGAAAACCTGCAGGCCCTCGGCTGGGACAATCCGCCCCGTGGGGTTGTTGGGGCTGCAGAGGAAAATGACGCGGGTCCGGGGCGTCACGGCGGCCAGCGTGCCTTCCAGGTCCATGGCCTCATCTTTGAGGGGCACAAGCACCGGCGTGGCGCCTGCAAGGCGCACCATCGACTCGTAGACGGAAAACGACGGCGCCGGCACAACGGCCTCCAGGCCGGGCTCCAGGTACGCCTCCGCCACCAGTCGGAAGATCTCGTCCGAACCATTGCCGATCAGCACCTGCTCCGCCCGGACACGCAGGGACTCAGCCAGGGTGCCCTGCAGAGTGCGGTTGGCGCTGTCCGGATAAAGGGCGAGATCAGCCAGGGCCCGCTGCATGGCCTCCACCGCCAGCGGCGAGGGTCCCAGCGGGTTTTCGTTGGAGGCCAGCTTGATCACGTCCGTCAGCTCCAGCTCGCGCTGCACCTCCTGAAGCGGCTTGCCGGGAACATAGGGCGTGAGGCGCGACAGGGCCTGACGTGGCGATGGCAAGGCGCGAGACAGCAAGGCACAGCACTCCTTTATCTAGTTAATGTAATAAAGCACCCTGAGCATACTACGCACCGCCCCACCGGTCAAGGCCAGGCCGCGGCAGCACCGTTTCGTTGTCAACCAACCACTGATTCGCTGCTATCCCTGCAAGCGGCCGGTGCTCTTAGGGGCAGCAACACCTCCCCCGAGGCGCGTGAACGCCCAGGGCCACAGGTAGGCTGCGGTGAGGCCGATGGCAACGTAGCGCACCAGGTCGGACCAGTCACTCGGAGGAAGAACCGCCTTCAAGCCGATACGCACCGCCAGCAGGGCAGCCACGCCGCCGATGATCTTGACCGTTTGAAACGGCCAGGCGGCACGCGTTCGCGAGCGGAGGAAACGCTCATTGAGGAAATGCCCCAGGCCCATGCCGGCCATGGCCCCCACCATGACGAAGGCGTCGGGGCCGTTGTAGAGGACAAGCAAAGCCAGCGGCGCAAGAGTGGCCAGGATAAGCTGCAGCAACCAGGGGAACTCCTGCCAGGTCCGGGCCTCGAAGCGCTGCGCCAGGCCGGCCAGGGCCAGGACGGTCATCCCGAGGAGCATGCCGCCGGCCAGATCGACGGGCCAGTGCACGCCCAGGTAGAGGCGGGACAGGGAGACCAGGGCGACCAGGGCCACCGCCAGCCAGGTCAGCCAGCGGCGCTTATAGGTGAGGGCCAGATGCCCCCAGAAGACCGTCGTTCCCTGGGCGTGGCCGCTGGGAAAGGCCGGGTCGTTCTGCACCACCAGGTGGCGCACCATGCTCTCCGGCGGCCGGGCCGTGTGAACGAGGTCCTTGACCGCTCCGTTGGCCCAGGTGGAGAACAGGAACAACACCGCCAGGCGGTACCCCACCTGCCGGTCCAGGCTCCAGTACAGGAAGGCAAGAGCCACAATGTAAAAGGACTCGCTGTTGAGGTCGGTGATAAGGCGAAAGACCTCAGTCAGCCAGGGCGTCTGAAAGTGCTGCAACCAACGGATCAGCTCAATGGAGGCCATGGTCTCCCGTCTCTCCCTCCCGCGCCACCACCGCCTGGTCCTCAGCCTGGGGGCACTTGAGCGCCCGCACCGGAACACCTCCGGCCAGGCATCCCGGCGGCACGTCCCGGTTCACCAGACTCATGGCCGAGACCGTGGCCCCCTCGCCGATGATCGTGCCAGCCAGAATGGTGGTGTTGGCCCCCACCATCACGTTCTTGCCTACCACCACGGGCCCCGTGCGGTACTCCGACTGTAGGAACTCGTGGCAGAGGATGGTTGAGTTGTAGCCAATGATGCAGCTGTCCTCCAGGGTGATGAGCTCCGGCCAGAATACGTCCAGCACGGCCGCCAGGCCTACCGCCACACCCTTGCCCACCTTGACGCCGATGCTTCGATAGAGCCAGTTCTTGACCCCGAGCCAGGGGGTGAAGCGGGCCGTGTAGATAACGGCGACGTTGCGCACCACCCTGTACCAGGGCACGGCCCGATACATGTGGTGCATGGAGTTGAGGCCCTGCACCGGATGGCTTGTCAGCCTGCGCAAACGCTTCCTCCCCTCCGCCGCGGCTCCTGCGGGCCGGCGGCCACACTTGTGCCCGACGCGCTCCTGCCCGGAGCGATTCGACCCGGAGCGATGTCGGCGCTGCAACAGTTCGGCCTGGTTCGGCGGAAATCCTGCGGACGACGAGCGGCGCCGGCACCGCTCGTCAGCGTCGCTCGCCATGCTGGTCATGCCAGAGGGAGGTTGGCCTGGGCGTTCAGATCCCAGCCGGCACGATGCCCCCCCTGGTAGAGAAAGTAGCCGGCGGCGGCGATCATAGCAGCGTTGTCGGTGCACAGCTCCAAGGACGGGTAGGTGACCTCCAGGCCGCGGCGGGCCGCTTCCCGGTCCATCGCCCGGCGCAGGGCGCTGTTGGCAGCGACGCCCCCGGCCAGAAGCACCTGCCTGACGGCGAGCTGACGGGCGGCCTGCATCGTCTTGTCCACCAGCACCTCGGCCACCGCCGCCTGAAAGCTGGCGGCCACGTCGGCCAGCGGCCGGTGCGGGCCGGGACCCTGCTGGTAGTGGATGACGGCGGTCTTCAGACCGCTGAAGCTGAAGTCCAAACTGCCTTCTTCGAGATAGGATCGCGGGAAGGCAATGGCCTCCGGGTCACCCCCCTGAGCCAGGCGGTCCACCTGGGGGCCGCCCGGATAACTGAGCCCCAGCACTCGCGCCACTTTATCGAAGGCCTCGCCGGCCGCGTCGTCTCGGGTCTGTCCGAGGAGGCGCAGGCGATCGTGGCCCTCCAGGTACACCAGGTCGGTGTGGCCGCCGGAGACGATCAGGCAGAGCAGGGGAAAGTCCAGGTTGGGCTTGGCCAGAAAATTGGCGTAGATGTGCCCCCGCAGGTGGTTGACGGCCACCAGGGGAAGTTCTCGGGCCCAGGCCAGGGCCTTGGCCGCGGACAGGCCCACCAGCAGGGCCCCCACCAAGCCCGGCCCGGCGGTGACGGCCACGGCGTCGATGTCATTCAGGCTGGCGCTCGCCCGCTCCAGGGCTTCCTGCACCACCGGCAGCACCAGCTCCACGTGCTTGCGCGAGGCGATCTCCGGCACCACGCCGCCATACTGCCGGTGCAGGTCCACCTGGGAAGCGATCACGTTGCTTTCAATGATGCGGCCGTCTATCACCACGGCCGCGGAGGTTTCGTCACAACTGGATTCAATGCCGAGGATGCGCACGCTCACGTTCCCGCCTCCTGGCGGTAGTATTTCGCCGCGGGCAGGGGATCTCCCTGGCAGGCACCTTACACCAGCCGCCGGCTGTCATCATATTATGTCATCGGGTTCGGGTCTACCCGAACAAAGCCAAGTTTGTCTGGAAAGGAGGACTGGAACATGCCCCTCTCCTTCGCAGTCCCCGCCTCTACCCAAAACCTGTTCACCACCCTGCTGACGCTGCAACTGCTGGGCGTTCCCACCCTGGGCGCCTCGACCCTTCGCAACCTGCTGGTGCTGCAACTGCTGGGCGTCGCCCCCACCGCCGCTCTGTCGACGCAACAACTGCTGACCCTACTGCTGCTGAGCGGTCGCCTGGGTGGCCTCGGCTTGGGCGGCATTGGCTTGGGCGGCTTGGGCGGCATCGGCTTGGGCGGCCTGGGCGGCCTGGGCGGCATCGGCTTGGGCGGCCTGGGCATCGGCACGCCCTTCGTCAACCCGCTCTCGTCGCTGAGCGGCCTTGGCCTGAGCAGCCTTCCCATCTCCATCTAGCGGCCAGGTCGGCGGGTCCGCGTACGGGCCTCCCGCGTCTGCAGTCGCGGCCGGTCGGGAGGCCCACGCCATACGCCATACGCCATACCACAGCGCAGCCCCGACAAGCAGAGAGCCAGCCCCCCACCGGCTGGCTCTCGCGCTTTGGCTCCTATAGCCTAAAGAGAATCCTTCCACATGACGATGGCGTCCTCGCGAGTATCGGTGTAGTAGCCCCGGCGCACGCCGCGGGGCTCAAAGCCCAACTTGGCGTAAAGCTGCTGGGCCGGGTGGTTGCTGCGGCGGACCTCCAGGGTCATGCGTCGGCAGCCGTGGGCCTTGGCTGCCGCCATTAGTTCCAGCATGAGGCGCTCGCCGATACCCTGCCCGCGGTGGCGGCTGTGCACGGCGATGTTGGTTGTGTGGGCCTCGTCCAGGATCAGCCACATGCCGGCATAGCCAGCCACCTCGCCGTCAATCTTGGCCACGAGATAGTAGGCGTAGGCGTTCTCCGTCAACTCAGTGACGAAGGCCCGCCTGGACCAGGGAGTCACAAAGGCGGTGTGCTCTACCGCCATCACGCCGTCCAGATCGTCCAGGGTCATGCGCTCTAGGCTGACCTCAAAGACCACGGTGTCGCTCCTCCCAGAGGACTTCCGGCTGGGGCCGGCGCACGTAGCGGGGCACTGCCTGCAAGGGGTCGACGGTTCGCCCCGCGACGGCTTCGCGATGGCCGAG
>JAMDAP010000189.1 GCA_023484675.1 Bacillota bacterium | reverse complement strand
CAGAGCGGCATGTTCCTGCGCGATCCCTTTGCAACCCGCTTCGAGTACACCGACTTCTTCCACCTGGCGACGGCGCTGGGGGGCACCCCGAAAAAGGCGCTTTTCATCGGCCTGGGTGGGGGATCGGCTCCCAAAGCCTTTTGGCGTGACTACCCGCAGTTGCAGATCGACGTGGCGGAAATCGACCCCGAGGTCATCCGGGTGGCCCGGAAGTACTTCGAAGTGCCTGATGACCCCCGCTTGCGTCTGCACGCCGCCGACGGCCGGCTGTTCCTGGAGGGAAGCCGGGAGAGGTACGACCTGATCGTACTGGACGCTTTCTTTGCCGACGCCGTTCCCTTTCACCTCACCACCCGGGAGTTCTTCGCGCTGGCGGCAGAACACCTGCAGCCCGACGGCGTACTGGCGATCAACGCCATCAGCGCCGTGGAGGGTCCCCGTAGCCGCTTCTACCGTTCCCTGGACCGCACCCTGCAGGAACGCTTCCCCAACCGTTACACCTTCCCCGTCTGGCTGGGTGACCGGGACCCCGGCAGGCTGCGCAACCTGATCCTGCTTGCGACCCGCAGCCGGCGGGTGGCGGTGCCGGATCTGATTCGATCCGCCGCGACGCTTGGCGACCGAGTGCACGTGGCCCAGTTGCGGGATTACGCGGCCGGCATTTGGACGGCGGAGGTCAAGACGGACGATGTACCAATCCTCACTGACGACCACGCTCCGGTGGACGACCTGCTGAAGCTGGAGGGGCTGCAGTGAGGGTGCTGGGCCTGGACGTGGGAGACCGCCGCATCGGGGTGGCCGTCTCCGACGAACTGTTGCTCACGGCTCAAGGTGTGGCGGTGATCCAACGCCAGGGCTTGGATTCGGATCTGCGGCAGGTGGAGACGATCATTGAGCGGCACGGGGGGGCCGGGCTGGTGGTGGGCCTGCCGCGCAACATGGACGGAAGCCTGGGGCCGCAGGCCGAAAAGGTGCGGCGGTTCGCCGAGCAGCTCGAGCGGCGCACCGGACTGCCGGTGCAGTTTTGGGACGAGCGGCTCACCACGGTGGCCGCCGAGCGGGTCTTGCTGGAGGGCGACGTTCGGCGCGCCCGCCGCAAGCAGGTCATCGACCGCCAGGCGGCAATACTGATCCTGCAGGGATATCTCGATCGCCGCCGAACATCCGGGGTTAGCGCAGGCGGCTTGCGGGAAGAGTAACCGCATGATAAGATTAACAGCGCTCCCCAGTAGTTGCTAACATGGAACCATCGCTTGGGAAGGCGAGGTGGACCGAAGTGTCCGAGCCCGAGGAAGAAAGGGAAGAGGTCATCGTCCTCACCGATGAGAACGGCGAGGAGCACGAATTCACCCTTATCGACGTCCTGGAGGTCGACGGCAAGGAGTACGCCGTGTTGCTGCCGCCGGAGGACGACGACGATGATGAGGCGGTGATCCTGCGCCTGGAGACGGATGAACAGGGGAATGATGTCTTGGTCGATATCGACAGCGAGGAGGAGTTCGAGCGGGTTGCCGAAGCCTGGGAGGAACTCCTCGAAGAGGGCGAAAGACGAGGAAGAACATGACCAGGGGAGGATGACGAACAGGAGTAGGCTTGGGCAGGTTTCCATGGACTTCAGCAAGGCGCGTATAGGCAGGAAGGCCGCAATCTGGTTGCTACTTCCTGCCCTTTTGGTGTTGCTGGCGTTGGGCCTGGACCGGGAGGCAATAGACCGCCTGGCACCGGTTGACCCCAGTGACAGGAGGCCCGTGGTGGTGGAGGTGCAGGCCGGGGAATCCACGGCCCAGATCGCCCGGCGGCTCCGGGAGCAGAACCTCATCCGCGACCCATTAGCTTTCAGCCTTTACGCGCGGTACCGGAACCTTGATCAGCGGCTGCGGGCCGGCGAGTACGAGGTGTCCCGAAACCTCAGTGCGCCACAGGTGATAGACGTACTGGTGCGGGGCCGGATGGTGACCTACCCTTTCACCATCCCCGAGGGGTATACGGTGCGGCAGATTGCCGACAGCCTGGCGCGAAAGGGACTGGTGGACCGTGACCGCTTCCTGGCCGTGGCGCGCGATCCGCGCAATCTGCCGCCGGAGGTTCCCAAGGGCGCCAACCTGCGCGAACCTCTGGAAGGCTACCTGTTCCCCGACACCTACCGCGTGCCCCGGCGACATACCGAGGAAGATATCCTGCGGCTGATGCTGGACCGCTTCCATCAGGTCTTCTCGCCTCAATACCGCCGGCGGGCGCAGGAATTGAGGATGAGCGTGCACCAGGTAATCACCCTGGCCTCGATCATCGAGAAAGAGGCCACCGGTCAGGACCGCGAGCAGGTCGCGGCGGTATTCGAGAACCGGCTGCGGCTGGGGATGAAGCTGGACTCCTGCGCCACGGTTAACTACGTGCTCGACCACCCTCGCCTGATCCTGACCTATCAGGACCTGGAGGTGGCCTCTCCCTACAACACCTACAAAGAGGCCGGACTACCCCCCGGCCCCATCGCCAATCCCGGAGAGGCCGCCATTCGCGCCGCCCTCTACCCGGCCTCCGTCGACTACCTCTACTTCGTGGCCAAGAACGACCACGAGCACGCCTTTGCGCGCACCTACGCCGAGCACCTGGCCAACCGCGCCCGCTACGAGAGCCAGCTGGGCCCCGGCAGCCAGCCGTAGTAACCACTGCCTCGATTCTGGGCCTGATCGAGGGCCTGACCCTGCTCGCCGGCTACAAACTGCCAAAATCCCGACGCTGCCAGGAAAAGGCGCGTCGGGTCGCTGTTTCTCCGGCGTGATCGGGAGGAATCCTGCTGGCGCCGCACGACAGAAGGATGGCCCATTGGCGGCACGGCAGTGGTGACTGTCCAGGTCCGGGACATTGTTGACCGGTGATGAAAGTCCCGCGCTTGCGCGACCCGTATGTACGTGAGATATTTATACGCGGGAGGTGGACAGGTTGCGAAGGCTGATGGCCGGTCTGTTGGCACTCTTGCCCGTCTTGCTTTTGTCGGCGTGCGGACCTGCCCCTCACCAGGTGGACCTTACGGCGGACGTGAACGCCGAGTTGCCGGCAGCCCCGCCGCCGGAACCAGGTGTATATTACTTCGGTTTTGATCGCCGCCTCGAACCAGCCGAGGACGTGCGCATTTACGTACCCTTCCTTAGGTACTTGGAAAACGTTACGGGCTATCGCTTCCAACTGAAGCCCAGCCCCCGCGGCGGCTCGGTTGTGGATGAGCTGGGCAATGGCTCCCTTCAGTTTGCAGCCATCGGCGCGCTGAGTTACGTCGAGGCGCACCAGCGCTTCGGCGTGAAGGCGCTGGCGGAGGCTCGCACCCCGGACGGGAATGCCCAGTATCGTGCGCTCATAGTCACCAGGCCGGATAGTCGCGTTCGTACCCTCGGCGACTTAAAGGGTGGTTCGTTCGCTTTTGGCAATCAAACTTCCACCCAAGGGAATCTGATCCCTCGGATCATGTTGCAGCAGGCAGGCATTGCCCTCACGGATTTGGGCAGCTTTCAGTATCACACGTCCCATGTGGAGACGGCCAATGCCGTAATGAGCGGGCGGTTTGATGCCGGGGCGATCCAGGATACGCTGGGGCGAGAGCTGGTGCGGCAGGGGCTGCTGCGCATCGTGGCCGAGTCGGACCCATTTCCCAGCAGCACCATCTCTGCTTCCCCAACGGTGCCGGATCAAGTACTGAAGGCCGTCACCAAAGCTCTGTTGGACTTTGCTCCGACCGGCCGCGACGCGGCTGGCCTGTACCACTGGGAGCAGTCGGAGATGCCCCTGGGATTTGTGCCCGTGGACGGAGAGGCTCTGGCCCGCGTGGAACGTTTGGCGGAGGAAGTGGGGCTACTGAAGCAGGGAGATCGGCCGTGAGGCTCGGACAGCGGATCGTCATCGCCACTGGGACGCTTATGGTGCTCATGGGGCTGCTGACCGTCGGCCTGCTGCAGGCCATCATCGCCAATGCCCTGGGCTCCGAACTCAACGAAAAGGGAACGGCGACGGCACGGGTGCTGGCGGACGACCTGGCCAATCCGCTGCTTGACGGGGACGCCTTGGTGGTGCAGCGGGCCCTCAACCGCTTTCGTCAGGAAGGCGCATCGGTCGTCTACGCCTACGCCTATATTCCGGACCGGCGCCAGGTTATCCACACCTGCCCCGGCGGATATCCCCATGAAGTAGATGTACTGGGCCACGCCCAGGCCCCACACGACGTAGCTGCCGTAACCCGCCAGGCGGTGCCCGGAGGTCAGCCGGAGCACCACCGCGTAGCTTCCAGCCAGCAGGGCGACGACCCAAAGCAGCACCAGCAAGTTGCGAACTCCTGAACGCATCGGTCCACCCCTCCTACTGCTCTTACTGCAGGTAATAGACCCTGGGCTTGGTGCCTGCCCACTCCTTGAGCCGGGTGGCATTCGCCTTGCCAGCCAGCTCCTGCACCAGGCTCTGCGGGTCGTTGAGATCGCCGAAGTACGTGGCGTGGCCCATGCAGGATATGGTGCAGGCAGGCAGCTCGCCCCGTTCGATCCGGTGCAGGCAGAAGGTGCACTTGCGGGCGTTACCCACCGGCGAGGCGTCATGTTGCCTGTTCCACATACCCCCATATTCCCGCGACGGAACCAGGTCGTAGGCCGGAACCTCGCCGCCTTCGTCGTGGAACTCGCCGAAGTCAAAGGTCCGGGCGTTGTAGGGGCAGGCGGCGATGCAGTAACGGCAGCCGATGCAGGCATCGTAGTCGATGGCCACGATACCGTCCGGCCGCTTGTGCGTGGCGCCAACGGGACAGACCGGAACGCACGGCGGTTCCTCGCACTGCATGCACGGCCGCGGCGTGAAAGTCTTGGCCACGTGCGGGAACTCGCCCTTCTCTTCAGTGATCACGGGGCGATACACAACGCCGGGAGGGAGCTTGTTTTCCGCAATGCAGGCTATCGTGCAGGACTGGCAGCCGACGCACTTGCGCAGGTCGATCACCATCCCCCAGCGGCGCTGCTCCACCGGCTTGTTCAAGGCCCGGCGCAGATCCTCCATCATGCGGAGGGTCTGGTCTTCGCCGGCGGCGGCCGGAGGCAAGTTGGGAACCGGCACCAGGGTCTTCTCCTTTGAGATGGCGCCCGTTGCGGCATTGACCACATCGTCCCCGATGGTGATCACTTCCGCCGCCAGGCCTGCGGCCACCACGGCCAGGCTCTTGGCCAGGAAACTGCGGCGCTCCTTAAAAGTCCCTTCCTTCCCGCTCTGCAACGCTTCATTCACTCCTTTGCCAGAAACCCTCGTGGGCACAGTATTCCCGCTCTTACCCTAGCAAAATGGAAGCCGCGCCCGTAACTGCGCGGCCTCCCAGACCTTTGGC
>JAMDAP010000002.1 GCA_023484675.1 Bacillota bacterium | reverse complement strand
TACTTCAAGGTGATGCGCATCCGGCCCGATCAGCCCGATTGGCCCGGGCGGGACCGCTTCATCCTCTCCAAAGGGCACGCCGCGCCGGCACTCTACGCTACTCTGGCCGCCAGGGGGTTCCTGCTGCCGGACGAGCTGCTTACTTTCGACCAGATCAATTCGAGGCTCCAGGGGCACCCCTGCATGCGGACGACTCCGGGTGTGGACATGTCCAGCGGCTCTTTGGGGCAGGGCTTGTCCGTCGGCCTGGGAATGGCCCTAGGAAGCGGGCTGAGGGGTAGGCAGCTGCACGTGTGGGTGCTGCTGGGAGACGGAGAACTGCAGGAGGGACAGGTCTGGGAAGCGGCTATGGCCGCCAGCAAGTATAAGGTGGCCAACCTGACTGCCATCGTCGACCTCAATGCCCTGCAGCTGGCGGGCAGCACCGAAGAAACCATGCCATTGAAGCCGCTGGGCGAGAAGTGGCAGGCTTTTGGATGGGATGTGATCGCAGTCAACGGGCACGAATTCCAGGAAATTATCCCGGCTCTGGAACAGGCCAAGGCAGGCGAAAAACCAACAGCCATCCTGGCCGCCACCATCAAGGGCAAGGGTGTTTCGTTCATGGAAAACCAGGTGGCCTGGCACTCCGGGGGCATCGATAACCAACAGCTGATTCAGGCGCTTAAAGAATTGAATTGACATAATCAACCTGCTGGCAGCAACGCCTCGCTTACACCCCGGCAGTCGGTAGGGAGGAAGCCGCTATGCTCCAAGAGAGCCTGAGCGAGATCCGCGGCAACGCCAAGCAAACGGGTACGCGGTAGGCGGTTTCGCAGGGGATAATTTTTTCAAGTCAGATAGAGGGTGGCGACCAGAAGTGGTAGACGAAAAGAAATCGGTCCGGGACGCGGTGGCCGAGGCCTTGCTGGATTTCGGGGCCTCCAACAGTGACCTTTTGGTGCTGGATGCTGACCTGGCCTCTTCCACCAGGGTGAACAAGTTCCAGGATAGATTCCCCCATCGGTTCTTCCAGATGGGCATTGCTGAGCAGAACATGGTAGGGGTTGCCGCCGGATTGGCCGCCATGGGGTTCATCCCCTTCACCAGCACGTTCGCCTGTTTCGCAGCCAAGCGGGCCACCGACCAGATCAGGGTCTCCGTGGCCCAGCCTAAACTGAACGTAAAGATCATGGGAGCCTACGCCGGCCTGTTCACCGGGAAGACTGGGAAAACGCACCAGTCGGTAATGGACATCGCGGTGATGCGAGCCATGCCCAACATGGTGGTCTTGGAGCCGGCAGATGCCGTGGAAGCCAGGCAGATGGTGGCCTTTGCCATCGACTACGACGGCCCCGTTTACCTGCGAACTACGCGCGACCCCGTCCCCGTGGTCTTCAGCGAAAGCCACCGGTTTGAGCTCGCCAAGCCGGTCGCCTTCCGGGAGGGGAAGGACGTAACCATTATCGGCCAGGGATACACCACCCACAAGGCGCTGGAGGCAGCTGCCGTACTCGAAAGACAGGGCGTCAGCGCCACAGTGATTCACGTTCCCACCTTTAAACCCTTTGATCCCGACGTTATCTGCCAGTCTGCCAGGAGGACCGGCGCCGTGGTGACTGTGGAGAACCACAGCATCATCGGAGGACTGGGATCGCTGGTGGCGGAATCTCTGGCGGAAACCTGGCCGACACCGGTCCGGCGCGTGGGCATCATGGATACCTTCGGGGAATCAGGACCCAACAGTGAGCTGGAGGCAAAATACGGACTGAACACCGAGAATATCGTCCGGCGGGTAAATGACCTGCTGGGCCTGAAGGAGGAGATTGTCACCGGAATGCCGGCAAGGCATGGAAGAATGTGAAAGGAGGGGGGTAGGACTTCAGGGAAAAGCAGAGATTGTGGGTTTCCAGGATGGCTACCGGGGTCTAATGGTTTTGCGTGTCGGCTTCTTGGGTAGTGGACATCAGCAGAATTAAGGGGGAGGCAAGCAATGGGGAACGAGGATATCAATAAGGGCAATGAAGAAAAGGAAGACTTCATCGACAAGATCAAGACCGTAAAGATTGACCGGCGGCTCTTTGTCAAGTACACGTCAATGGTTGCTGCAACGGCGGCACTGGGTAGCACCATGCTCTGGGGCTGCGGTTCCAATAATGAGGGCAAGCCTGGATCCTCAGGTGGAGGTTCAACTGCCGGCGGGGTGGCACCCGGAGGGGCTTCGGGCCTGATTATCAAAAAGGGTAGCCCCATGGTGACCATCTTCACCAGCCTGGACAACGACTATTATGCCGACTGGAGCGTGGGGGCCGAGCAGTGCGTCAAGGCGCTGGGGATGAACTACGAGCGCTACGCCTGTGAGTTCAAGGCCGAGCAACTGATCTCACAGTTTGAAAACAAGGCCGTGCAGGGAGTAAAGGTATTCTTCCTGGGGCCACCCGACCCATCCCCCATCCCGCGGGTCTGTGAAATCGCCAAGCAGTACCAGGCCCACTTCACGGTAACCTGGGAGAGCCCGGACTGGTTCCACCCCATCGAAGGCGGGGACTACTATGTGAGCTTCTTCCTGCCGCCCGGTCTCAAGGCTGCCTACGACATGGCCAAGATCCTGTTTGACGCCATGGGCGGGAAGGGCAACCTGATCCACATTACCGGTATCCCGGGCAACACCCCGGACTTGATGCGCACCATGGGGGTGGACCTGGCCCTGAAGGAGTACCCCAACATCAAGCTCATTGAAAGGCAGAATGGCCGATGGAACCGCATCGACTCCCGGAAAGTGATGGAGGACTTGATCTCCAAGCACAAGCAGATCGAAGGCGTTTTCGGCCAGAACGACGGCTGTGCCCTGGGGGCCCTCAGCGCCCTGGAGGACCACGGGATCAAGGGAGTTCCCATTGTTGGCATTGACGGCAGCAAGGAGGCCCTGGACCGGATCAAGGAAGGGAGAATGACCGGCACCAACTCCTCTATTCCCCAGTGGCAGGCGGGTTACAGCGCGGTAGCGGCCTTCGACGCCGCCAACGGTTGGAAGCCTTCTGTTCCCGAACGGATGATGTGGACGGGGACTATCAACATCACCAAGAAGAATGTTGATTCCTACTACAAGACGTTTATTGAGAACAAGATCTTGCCCTATGACTGGGAACTGATGTCCAAGGTGCTGCATCCAAATGACTGGGATCCGCAGAACGAGGTCTACCCGATGGATCCCAACGAGCTTTGGGCTCCCATGAAGAAGCCTGCCAATTTCAAGGGATTGCCTCCTCAGGTGCAGGAAGCCAAGGATAAAGGCGAGTTCGAGAGCATCAAGAGACTGTATGCGGATCACTGGAAGAAGAAGCCGTTCTAAATAAAGCCGGCTTCACCGGAACCTAGGTAGGAGCTTTTGGCCGACCGACATTGCACGGGAGGTTTCCGCAGGCAAGCTTTACTGTGGAAACCTTCCCCTCCATATTAAGGCGGTATTTGATAGCGCGAGGGCGGGGGATAAACGTGCCAACCAGGATGCTTGAAGTGCACGGCATCTGCAAAGCTTTTCCCGGTGTCCAGGCACTGAACGACATCAATCTGCACGTCTACGAGAACGAGATAGTAGGGCTGATCGGTGAAAACGGGGCAGGGAAATCGACCTTCCTGAACATCCTGAGCGGCATCTGCACCGCCGACAGGGGCGGGGTCAGGTTCCTGGGGAAGGCGTTCAAGCCAGCCAACTACCGGGAGGCCACCTTGGCCGGGGTGTCCCGGGTGTACCAGGAACAGGCCCTAGTCCCCAACATACCCGTTTTTGAGAACATACTGCTTTCGCACGAGGAACTGTTCACCAGGTACGGATTCATGCTGGACAAGAAGAGCATGATCGCCAAAACCAGGGAGGAATTGAAATCTCTGGGGTGCAACATCGACCCGGCTGCTCCCACTGAAAGATACGATTTCTCGGTCAGGCAGATAATCGAAATCGCCAAGGCCTGTTCCCTGTCCAAACTGCTGGGAATTGAGAAACCGCTGATTCTGCTGGATGAGCCCACCAGCGCGTTGACCAGCGAGCAGATCAGGGTTTTCTTCGATATTATCCGGAGCCTCAAATCCAAGGGCTCCTTCATCTTCGTTTCCCACCGATTGACCGAGCTGCTGGAATTGAGCGACCGCATTTATGTTTTCAAAGACGGCCAGGTAGTGGCCATGATAGACGACCCCCAAACGTGCGACGAGGCAACGTTGCACAAGCTGATGGTTGGCCGGGAGAGGGACGAGGATTACTACAAGGAATACGAGCAACTGCCACCCGGCGATGAGGTCGTCCTGCGGGTTGAAAACTTCACCCGGAAAGGGTGTTTTTCGGACATAAACCTGGAGTTGAAGCAGGGTGAAATCCTCGGCATCGGGGGGGTGCTTGGCTCCGGCAAGTCGGAACTGGGTAGGGCGATTGCCGGTGTGCAGACGCGGGATGCCGGGAGCCTGTATCTTCGCGGGGAGCTGGTTTCCGACTCCTCCTTTACCAAACAGATTGAAAGAGGAATTGGGTATATACCAGCCGAGAGAAACCTGGAAGGGATCATCTGCGATTTTTCCGTTGCCTGGAATATCAGCCTGGCGGGCATCAAGGACGTGTTCGGCAAGGTGTTTGGCCTGCTGAACGTCGCCAAGGAACGTGCGGAAGCCGAGAATTACGTGGCTGAACTGGGTATAAAGACCCCCAGCATCAACGCCCTGTGCCTGGGGCTGAGCGGCGGGAACCAGCAGAAGGTGCTGCTCTCCAAGTGGTTGTGCCGGAACCCCAGTATCCTGATTCTGGACAATCCGACCCGGGGCGTGGATGCGGGGGCCAAGGAAGAGATCTACGGTTTGCTTCGCCAGCTCGTCTCCAGGCAGAACATGTCTATCATCCTCATTTCTGACGACCTCTTAGAATTAATCGGGATGAGCAACCGGATCATCGTCATGAAGGACGGCTTGATCAAGAAAGAGGTGTCTGCAGCGGTGGGCGCCAAGCCGTCGGAAGTAGAACTGGTCAGCTTCATGGTTTGAGCCTGCACGCAAAATCCCATCACAATGAAGAAAGGTTGATTCTATGAGCACCAGGGAGCCATTAGACGAACAGTCAGCAGCACCGCGGCCCAAGAAGGTCAACAAGAACGACCTGACCATCAGGAAACAGGCGACCACGTTCTTGCCCTTCATCGCCCTGGTCCTGCTGATCATCATCTTTGGCATTGGCAACTCTGCCTTTTTAAGTGTTCCCAACTTTTTTAACATCCTGCGGCAGTCAGCCGTGCTCCTAGTTGCTGCCCTGGGCGGGACGTTTATCATTTTGATGGGAAGTATAGACCTGTCTATAGGTTCTCTGATTACCATATCTGGTTGCGTCGCCGCCATCCTGCTGGGCATGAACGCC
>JAMDAP010000028.1:1465-5397 GCA_023484675.1 Bacillota bacterium | reverse complement strand
ATCACCGGCGTGGGCCACGAACCGACTGGGAGGTCTGGGTGAGAAGAAAGGCGCCCGCGCGGCCCAGGTGAAAGGCCAGTTCGGGCGAGAGTTCCTGGCTGTTGGCGATGCCACGCACGCCGTCGGTTCCGAACATTCGGCTCATGGGGTGACTCCTCTCGCGATAAACAGGGACCCCGGCGATCAGCCGGTCAGATCCTCGGTAGGGCTACGGGGAGCCCGCCGCCCCACCCTTGGCTTCGATTGTCAGGGTGATGATGCGCGGGCTCATGTCGATGAGGCGGATGCCCTGCGGCACAGCCACCTGTACCGGCAGCTGATAGTCGCCGGCCCCCAGGCCCTGCGCGTTGACGAAGAGGACGATGTCCGACGCCTGCAGGTTGGCCATTACCTGGCGCGGTCCTTCCACCGTCGCTGAAACAGCAGCGGGCGTGACCGCGGCCGACAGCCCCTGCCCCAGGTTACGCACCTGCACCGGCAGTTGGTCAAAACCCTTGCTGACGGTGTCGGCTTCAATCCGCACCGTGATGGTCACCGTCTGAGGCTGGAGGATTTCGCCGCCGGCGGGCATCTGCAGGCCCACCTCGCGGGTGATGCCGGCGCTGGCGCCCTTGATGTCCAGGGGCTGGGTCAGCACCGACCCGACGGCCCGCAGGGACTCCAGGCTGGTCGCCCGAACCTTGACCGTCTTGGGATTGAGCGTGATCTCGCCGACCCGGTACCCTGGAGCCGGCTGGCCGGTAACGCGGGCCTCCACCTGCACGTCGATACCCGGCGGCAGCCGCCGCACCGCCACCGTGACGGGCAGGGCGGACGGCGTGATGGTCACCCCCGGCACCTGCTGCCCGCCTTTGTCCAGGGCGCCGAGGCTGGCCGTGCGGCTCAGGCTGAAGTCACCCGGGTCCTGCCGCTCCGGGGTGGCGCCGCTCAGGCTCACCGGGCCGAAGACGTAGCTCACCTGATCGACCCGGGAAGCCGGCCCCTCCACTGCCACCGAGGTGTCGGCGGGAGTCAGGCCCAGCACTTGAAAGTCTGCCCCCAGATCGCCCACTTGCTTGATCTGCACCGGTACCCGAGCTGTCTTGCGCGGCTCCACCTGCACGCTGATGAACTGCGGGTAGACGTCCGCCAGGCGGACGCCCTCCGGAACAGCCACTTCCACGGCGGTGGGCTGCAGGCCGGGTTTGGCGTCCTTCAGGGACAGGGTGGCGTGGATATCGCTGCTGCGCACCTTGCCCACCGCCAGGGCGCTGCCTTCCACCGTCACGCGGACGGCGGGGAGAGCCTCGGGATCGAGCAGAGTAAGAGAGGCAGGCAGGTTGGTCACTGCCGGCCTCACTGCGTCGAAAGTCTTGCGCGATTGCTGGCTCTGATCGGTGCTCACGTATAGCCAGAGAAAAACGGACAGCACCAGCGCCACCATCTTGAGGGTCAGGTCCCGCTCCAGCCAACGATCCACTAGGACTCCGCCCCCCGTTTGAAGAGGTGAATGGCCACGCCCTTCGGTTTCAAGAGAGCGGTGAGCATCTCCTCCAGTGTCCTGGTGTCCAAATGGCGAATCAGCTTGCCGGCGTTGGCCAGGGAGACGGTCCCGGTCTCCTCCGACACCACCACCGCGGCGGCGTCGGAGTGCTCGGTGATGCCCAGGGCGGAACGGTGCCGGCTCCCCAGCTCGGTGGACAGCCCCTGCGCCTCAGTCAAGGGCAGGAAGCACCCCGCTGCCAGCACCCGGTTGCCGCGCAGGATCACGGCGCCGTCATGCAGGGGCGTGTTGGGGATGAAGATGTTGACCAGGAACTCGGCCGAGACCACGCCGTCGATGCGGATGCCGGTCTCCACGTAATCGTTGAGGCCGGTCTCCCGCTCCAGGACGACCAGAGCGCCGACCTTGTTCTTGGAGAGCTGCTCCACGGCCCGCAGCAGCTCCCGGACGACCAGGGCCTGGTCCTCCTCGCTGGCGGTATCCAGCTCGGGCCGGAAGAGGCGCCCGCGGCCGAGCTGCTCCAGAGCGCGCCGCAATTCCGGCTGGAAGACGATGGGCAGGGCCACGGCCAGACCCAGGGTCACCTTGCCCAGCAGCCAGTAGACGGTCTTGAGGCCGAGCCACTGGCTGATAAAGGTCGCTGCCACCAGGACGATGACGCCCTTCAGCAGCTGAATGGCTCGTGTGCCCTGAATCAACAGGAAAAGGCGGTAGAGGACATAGGCGACCACGCCAATGTCCACCACCGCGGCCAAGATGTCGATGGGGCTTAGAGAACGCAGAAATGAGGTCATGGGAAGGAGCGTCCTCCCTGATCCAGTCGTTATCTCAAGTTTAACAGATTCCCGGACCGGCGGCTACTGCACGCATAGGACACCCCTCTGCCAGCGACACTAGGCAGGAGGTGGAAGACGGTGCGGATTCTGGGGAGAAGAGGCAGAGCAAGGCAGCGGCAACACGGGACCGGGACCGGGTCACCGGGAGCCGGCACCGTCGAAGCCCAAGAAGCCGCAGGCCCGAAGAAAGACGACAAGGCCGGCCAACCTGGCGACTCTCCCTGGAAGCCCTCACTGGCCGATAACCTGAACCTGCTCCGCGATGCCCTGGGCTCCCCGGCGACCATCGACATCCAGCGCCTGGAGGTCAGCGGCCGCAATGCCGCCCTGGTCTGTGGCCGCGGCCTGGTCGATAGCCAGAAGATCGCCGTAGGGGTTCTCGCGCCCCTGGCAGAATGGTCCCGGGCGCATCCGGAGACGCGGCCGGCGCTGCACGACTGGCAGCAGGGCGTGCTGGCGGCACCGCAGTTGTCGATGGTCCACGACCTGCAGGAGGCCGCTGACCAGCTCTTCAGCGGCTCGGTTCTCTTATTGCTGGACGGCGAACCGCAGGTTTTGGCCGCTCCCGTCGACGGGTTCGCCAAGCGCCAACCCAGCACCCCCGAGGTGGACCCCGTCATCCGCGGCTCGCGGGAGGCGATGACGGAGACCCTTCTGGACAACCTGGCCATGCTGCGCCGCACCGTGCCCGACCGCCGCCTCCTCATCGACATGAAGCGGGTGGGAAGCCGCACCCACACCCGCGTTGCCGTTGTCTACCTGCAGGATGTGGCCGACCCCGACGTAGTGGGTGAGGTCCACCGCCGCATCGACCGGGTAAAGACAGATGGCATTCTTGAGTCCCGCTACCTGGAGGAGCGCATTCAGGACAGCCCCTGGTCGCCCTTCCCCACGCTGCTGGACACGGAGCGGGTGGATGCGGTGGCGCAGGCCGTGCTGCAGGGGCAGGTGGTGGTCATGCTGGACCGGACCCCCCAAGCCCTGATTCTGCCGGTGACGTTCTTCGAGTTCTTCCGAAGCATGAGCGACTACTCAGCCCCGGTCTACTTCGCCACCTTCCTCCGCTGGATCCGCTTCCTGAGCTTCTTCCTCTCCTTCACGCTGCCCTCGCTCTACGTGGCTCTGATCGGCTTCCAACCCGAGGTCATCCCCACCAAGCTGGCCCTGTCCATCCTGGGCTCACGCCAGGGGATTCCCTTCCCCGCCGTGTTTGAAGTGCTCATCCTCGACATCATGATGGAAGTCCTGCGGGAGGCCACTGTGCGGATGCCCCGCAACGTGGGCCAAACCATTGGCGTGGTGGGTGGCATCATCCTGGGGACGGCGGTGGTGCAGGCAGGTATCGTCAGCAACATCATGGTGATCATCGTCGCTATGTCGGCCGTCGCTTCCTTCGCCACGGCCAACTTCACCTTCAGCGAGGCCACCCGCATCCTCAAGTATGCCCTGCTGGTCCCCACCGTGCTGCTGGGCCTGGTAGGTTATGTGGGAGGCCTGGCCCTCCTCCTTCTGCACCTGTGCAGCCTGGAGTCCTTCGGCGTTCCCTACACCAGCCCCCTGGCGCCCTACCACCCCCGCGACATCAAGGACACCCTGGCGCGGGTTCCACACAG
>JAMDAP010000028.1:0-1455 GCA_023484675.1 Bacillota bacterium | reverse complement strand
ATGGTTATTTGAAAGAACCGCCGGATTTCCCCCGGCGCGATGATGGCTTTGGTCTACTGCACCACCGTTGCCTATGGCATTGTGGTGGGGCCGCGGATGACCGTGCTCTTCGCCGGCGAGGCGGCGCCCCTGGTCACCCTGATGGCCACGGCGCTGGCCATGGCGCTGCTGGCGCTATACGTCAAGCTGGCCGAGCGCTTCCCCAACCTGAGCATTTTTCAGTGGATCGTCCGGCTCTTGGGGCCGCTGGGCTACGTGCTGGCGGTGGTCCTTCTTCTCTACCTTCTCAGCCTGGTGGCCTTTCACGGCTACAACTTTGCCCTGTTGCTGCAACTGCTGTTCCTCAACCGAACACCCCTCTGGGTGATCGTCATTTTCGGTTACATCCTTGCCTTCAGCGGCGCCTACCTCGGCCTTGAAACCATGGCCAGGTTCTTTCAAATAACCATGTGCCTGGAGCTGGTCGCCCTGCCGCCGCTCCTGCTGGTGGGGCCTTCGACCTTCACCTGGACACACTTCCAACCCTGGCTGCCGATGGACGCAACGACCTGGTTCCTGGGGCCCCTGGTCGCCCTGGGGAGTTTCGTGGGGTTCGCCCACGCGCCCCTGGCGCTCTACCCCCACATCCAGACGGGAGGCAAGATCCTGCGCCCCAGCTTGATCGGCCTCTCCCTCGCGGCGGTGTTCATTGTCGGCTTTACCACCAGCGTGCTCGGCGTTTTCGGCCCAGACGCGGTGCGCTTTACGCTTTACCCCACCTTCGACTATTCCCAGGTCGCCCAAGTGCCTCTGCCACTCAGCTTTCTGGCCCGGTATTCCCTGTTCTTCAGCATCATTTGGGTGCTTGCCGTAACCAAGCTGACGATGATCGATCTGTTTATCGTCGCTACGGGAATTCGTCAGATCCTGGGACTGCGCAGCTACCAGTGGCCAGCTGGTGGTGGTGACGGTGGCCGCCGCGGCCGCCACCGTCCTGATTCCTGACCCCCCAATGGGACAGCGTTTGGTGTCTGCCGTTTCCCTCTTCGGAGTCGGGTTGGCAACCGTGGTGATTCCCGTCCTGGGCCTGCTGGTCCTGCTGATGAGGAGGCGCGCAGATCGAATTGCCAAGGCCAGCTAGGATCTTCCTCCGGTTCATCGCCGTAACCGTCTTATCGGCGCTGCTGACCGGCTGCTGGAACCTGGAAGAGATCGAAAACAGGGCATTCGTGCTCGGCATCGGTTTCGACCTGACGCCGGAGGGAGAAGTGGAGTGCACCATTCAAACTCCCCGGCCGCAGGCCCTGAACTTTGCCCGAAGCCAATCCACCGGCTCATCGACGGAGCAGTTCCTGACCCTCTCGGCGCGCGGCCCCACCCCGGGGCGGGCCCTGGCCAACCTTAGTAAGATCACTTCGCGAAAGCTGTACCTGGGTCACCTGCAGGCGGTGGTCATCGGCGAGGACCTGGCCCGGC
>JAMDAP010000072.1 GCA_023484675.1 Bacillota bacterium | reverse complement strand
AAGGCAACTCGTGTAAATCCTGCCGTTCCGATTGGCTGATCGCCGTTTGCCGGATTGGGCCAAAAAGAGGCGGGGCGGCAAGCCTTCATGAGGCCAGCCGTCCCGCCTTTTCCAGCACCCGCCGGATGCGCTCCGTCTCGGGCAAGGGCGCCCCTGTCTGGGGGTCCACCGCCAGGCAGGCGCCGCGCACCATGCGGGTCACCACCCGGCCAGCGGCCTGCGAGTTGCCCTGCAGGTGGGGCGCGTCCAAAAGCCCCAGCCGTACCGCCTCGATCAGGGTGGGAGCGTGGGCCAGCGGGTCCTGTACTCCAGGGCCGCCCAGAGAGGCGATGGCCTCAAGGAGCAGCCGCGCTTCCCGCTTCACCTCGTCCTTGCGGGCCTGCACCACCGGGTCGCGGGTCATGTCGGGCAGGCCGTCCAAGACGCAGTTTTTCACGACGCCCTGGACGATGCGGGCGCTCTCAATGACCTCCTCCGGGCCGGCGGCGTGGTCGCCCTCGGTGTAGCCCACCACGTGGACGATGTGGGGCTGCAGAGCCATCTGCAGCATGGTTGAGGAGGCCAGTTGGCCGCGCGCCCGTCCTGGTTCCACGGGGAAGCTGGCAAGACCCGCCCGAGTCTCCCTGAGCACGGTGAAGCCTTCGCCCTCCAGCTCCTCGATCATCTCCCGCTGGGCCAGCATTTTGGCCAGGTCCATGCGGAACGAGGTGCCGGAGGGAGTGTTGAACATGAATTGGGACACGTAGGTGGAAACGCCGGCCGCTTTGGCATTATAGGCCACCAGGTAGGCGTCTGCCACCGCCGCCACGTCGGGGGCATCGCGCAGGCTCCAGTGGTGGGCGTCGTTGCACTCCACCGGGAGGCCCCGCCGGCCGTGCCAGGCAAAGGCGGCCTGGGCTTCGGGGATGGAGGCCGTCAGGGGCCGCCGGCTCCGCCCGTCCAGGAGGCTGTACCAGAACAACGGCGTGGCCAGCCAGGCGTTGTGGATTGTCAACCTCAGCAGGGCGGCCCACGGCAGCAGGTCGTTGGTACCGCTGTAGCTGCGCAGCAGCGGGTAGTTTCCCTGGCGCGACGCCTCGTAGAGGTCCACGAGCTCCTGCCGGCTGCGCACCGGGACGCCGCCCGCTCCGTCTTGCAGGGGGTCCATCCGCTCCGGATGGAAGAAGAACTCCTGGGCGTTTTGGTCGACCCCCAGGGAGAGGACGTCCAGAGCCTCTGCCTGGGCGATTCTGGCTACGCCCTGCCCTGTCGCCTCCACGCTGGGTAGGCCGAAGTGGTGGCGCAGCAAGGGGAAGGGCGCCTTGGCCTGGACCCGCTCCACCAGGGTATCTGGCCATCGCTCGGCCTCTACTGCCACAGGGCCGCCGCGCAGCACCTGAAGCACCTTCTCCGGCCCTTCCATCCCATCAAAGGTGGCCTCGAATAGGCCCAGGGCTTCCGCCTCCCGGCAGACAGGGGGCGTACCGCCAAAAAGGAAACGTCGCCGGCCCCCGCCCGCGCGTCGGTCCAGCCCCTGGCTGCGAACCAGGCTGGCCAGCTCCGCCAGCACCTTGCGTCCCGAAGCCGGGGTCAGCCGGTAGCCCACGGCCACGACCTCCGGGTCGTCGCGGCGAATGGCGTCGGCAAACTCCGCCACGGGCACGGCCGGCCCGAGGAAGTGGGTGGCCATACCGGCCTCCTCCGCCAGCCGTAAAAAGCTGTACACCCCTGCCACATGCACGCAGGAGCCGATGGCGCCGCCCAATGCCAGGGGCCGCCGGCCGGCGCTGCCATCCGCCGGGGCCCGCCCGCTAGGAAATGGCCTCATTCTCCGTCCTCCCTTCCATAACCAGCCGCCGGATCTGCTCCGGGCTGAGCCCATCCAGCCCCAGTTTGGCCACGGTTCTCCCCGATGCGCGGTAGTCGGTGCCGTGGATGACCGATGCCAGGTCGATCAGGCTGTCCATGGCCAGCGTCTGCACTCCCACGTGGCGACCCAGGGAAGCCAGAGGAACCAGGCTGGCGGGGATGTCCTCCTCCAGGTAGCGGTGGTCGAGGGAACCGGGAGCACGGATGCCCGCGTAGGCCCGGTTGTTCTGGATGGCGCCCTGCAAGTTGTCACCCGAGGCCCCATAAACCTCCTGCAGCCACTGCCGCGCCGACGGCACTTGCACGTCCAGGGCGGCAGCCACGGCCAGACGCTCGGCATCCAGCCGCTCCAGCACCCGACCGACTCCCGGGGTGGCGCCGCCGTGGTAGAATTCGTAGTCCCCGCCGGTATCCTCGATCCGCCCAGCGTTGAGCAGGGTCAGGGCGGGGTGAAAGATGCTCCCCATGTTGGCCAGCGACGTCTCCAGGACGCTGACGGCGGGAACGAACTGGGGCAGGGCGTGGTGGAGCAAACCCAGCACCCGCGGTGTGTGCAAGGCGGGCAGGGCAGCCAGAGGCACGCTCTTCTTGACGCCAAAGATCCGTGCCCTCCCGGGTTCCAGCATGCGGCTGGCGAATAGGAAGGTCTGGGACTCCGCCACCAGCACCGGCGCCGCCCCCTGCTCCTGCAGGGTGCGGGAAAACTCCAGGGCACCGCCGGTGCGGCCGGGGTTCAGCACCACCACCTGGCCGTCGTGGAGCCAGGGGGCGCAGGCCTGGGCCACGGCCCGGTGCAGGTGGGCCGGGTGCGTCTCCAGAATGACGTCGGCATTCGACAAAACCTCTGCCAGGTCCAGGCTGACCTCCACGGGGCCGAAGCCCTCCACGGCGCCTTCCAGGCGGATGCCGCCGGCCCGGGCGACAGCCTCTGCTTTGGCCGGCGTGTGGGTGTAGAGGCGCACTGGGTAGCCCATAAGGCCAAGATAGCCCGCCAGGGCGTGCCCTCCGTGCCCTGCCCCCAACACCGCGAAGCGCGGGTGTTGGTGGAACCGAACTGCAACCGAGTGAAAGCGGGGCCGAACCACGGTCATCAAGCGATCTCCCCCCTTGCCCAGCGTGTGAACTGCCCAGGATTCAGGCTGTGGCTGTGGCCCACCAGCCCGGTAGCCGCAGGATGCCTGAAGTACCTGCGAAACAGCCGTTGGTAAAGCCATTCTTCCTTGGTTTCCGGGGTTTCCAGTGTTGCCAGGGGCGAACCCGCGGGCTGGTGCCGTTCCAGCCGCCGGTCGGGAACAAGCCTTTCAGCGTAGGCCTCAAGTAGCTGGGCCACGCCGGTGCCCACCGCGAACTTTTCCTTCTTGCGCCAGACCACAGAGGCCGGCAGATAGGGCTCTGCCACCCGGCGCAGAAGCCACTTTTCGGGCCGTCCGTGGGATTGCAGCTTGAGTCCGGGATCAATGGACAGGACGTACTCGACCAGGGCCGCGTCCAGGAAGGGCACCCGCCCCTCCAGGCCATGAGCCATGGTCATGCGATCCAGGCGCTGTAGGTTGGTGTTGTGCAGGCCGGCGGTGATGGTGAGCAACTCTGCCTGCAGGCGCGGCGGCTCTTTCAGACCGGAGAGGTACTGGTATCCGGCAAACAGCTCGTCGGCCCCCTCCCCGGACAGCACCACCTTTACATGCCGTGCCGCGAGTTCCGACACCAGATAGGTAACCACGGCGCTGCGCACCAGCGAAGGGTCATAGGATTCCAGGTGACGGATCACCTTGGGCAACAGCCTGGGGATCTCGTCCGGATCGACCACCCTCTCGCGATGTTCCGTGCCCAGATACTCCGCTGCCAGGCGGGCATGCTCCAGATCGGCGGAACCGGACAGACCGATGGCGAAGGATTTGAGCCTTTGCCCCTTCGCCTGCTTGACGGCCAGGGCGGCGATGAGGCTGGAGTCCAGCCCGCCGCTCAGGAAAACCCCGACCGGAACGTCGGCCATCAACCGTTTGGCCACCGCACGCTCCAGCAGGGCGCCGACTTCCGCCACGGCCTGATCCGAGTCGGTGATCCAGCGGCGCGGGCGCCAGCCCTGCTCCCGCCCCTCCGCCGGCAGGCTGCTGTGACGCCCCCGGTTGCCGTCGCTGTCCAGCCAGGTGCCCGGCGGCACCTCCTCCGCCGTTTCCACGTAGGGCAACAGGGCCCCGACCTCGGACGCAAAGAGCAAGTTGCCTCTTGCGTCGCGGCCCACGTACAGCGGTTTAATGCCGAGGGGGTCGCGCCCTAGAATCAGCCTCTCGGGCGTTGCCACAACGGCGGCGAACATGCCGTCCAGAAGGGAGAAGCCCTCCGGACCGACGTCGCTTATCTGGACCAGAGCCGCCTCGCTGTCTGACCCCGTCAGGAAGCGGGAGCCGCCCAATTCGTGGCGCAGGTACAGGTGGTTATAGATCTCTCCGTTGACGACCGCCCAGGTGCGGCCCGAACGATCCGGCAGAGGCTGGTCGCCCGTGGCCAGATCGACGATGGCCAACCTGGCGTGACCGAGCCAACCCCCGGGCAACCGCTGGAGGCCAATTCCGTCCGGGCCGCGATGAGCCATGGCACAAAGCATGGCCTGCACCAGGCGCCCCGCCTCAGGCCCCCCGTCGCCCCAAATGCCGGCAATTCCACACATAGGCGAACCTCCCTCCAGTTCCAATCCTAACCGACAACCCAACTTTATCATATAAGTTGCCTGTAGGCAAGAAGGGCTTGCCGACGGCATTCGACGGGGCGGTGCGGTCAGCGCCCCGGGGCTGGCCGACACGCCCTGGGACCCACCCGCGCGCCTCCGGACGCGCATAGATAAAGCCGCCGGCATTGCCGGCGGCTGAGTAGGTCCGTTCACATAGGATTGAATCCTGCTCGCTACGATCCCACCAGGGCCTTCAGCTTTTCCTTCGCCTCGTTGGTGCCCACCGCCACCAGGACGTCGCCGCTGGCCAAAACCAGATCGGACCCCGGGGAGTACACGTCCTCCCCGTCCTTGCCCACGGCGATGATCGTCGTTCCCGTGCGCATGCGGATCTGCGCCGAGGCCAGGGTCTGGCCGACCAGGGCCGATCCCGGCTGGATCACCAACTCGGTCAGATTCTGCACCGTGCTGATGCTCTTGTTGGTATAGGCCAGAATCTCACTGAGGGTGGATTCGATCTCCGCATCCAGGTGGCGCCGCTGTTCAAACAGCTCGTTGATCTTGTCCTGCAGTTCAGTCAGGCGTTCCTTGGCCCGGAATTCCTCCAGGAACTTCTGGGCGTTGCTCACCGAGATGATGGTTACGCCACGCCCGGCTTCGGCCGCCAGAACGCCGCGGCTGTGCAGCAAGGCAATGGCACGCCGAATAGTCTCGGGCGACACCTGATAGGTACCTGCCAGGGTGGAACGTCCGAAGACCTTCTCGCCCTCTTTGTAGTCGCCCCGGCTGATGCGCTCCGCCAGGTCGCGGGCGATCTGCTCGTATCGCGGGGTTCCCGCACTGCGCTCGTGAGTAGCCATGGGGAAACATTCCTCGCCCTTGGTGAAAATTCCTTC
>JAMDAP010000195.1 GCA_023484675.1 Bacillota bacterium | reverse complement strand
TGGAGATTCAAAAGTACAAGGGCGGCAGCTTCTTCCTGGAGTACCCGGATCCGGAAGCTGTGTTCACGCCCGAGGATTTCAGCGACGAGCACAAGATGATCGCCGAGACCGCCCGCGAGTTCGTGGAGAAGGAAGTGCAGCCCCTGGCGGAAGCCATTGAGGAGCACCACTTCGAGCACTCCGTGGCCCTGATGAAGAAGGCCGGCGAGTTGGGCCTGCTCTCCTCCGACATCCCCGAGGAGTACGAGGGCCTGGGTCTCGACAAGGTCTCTGCCACCCTGATCACCGAGAACATCGTGCGGGGCGGCTCCTGGTCCCTGACCCACGGCGCCCACACTGGCATCGGTACCCTGCCCATCGTCTTCTTCGGCACCCCGGAGCAGAAGCAGAAGTACCTGCCGGCTCTGGGCTCCGGCGAGAAGATCGCCGCCTACGCCCTCACCGAGCCGGGTTCCGGGTCGGACGCCCTCGGCGCCAAGACCACCGCCGTGCTCTCGCCGGACGGCAAGCACTACGTCCTTAACGGCACCAAGCAGTGGATCACCAACGCCGGCCTGGCTGACGTGTTCATCGTCTACGCCAAGGTGGACGGCGACAAGTTCACGGCCTTCATCGTCGACCGCGACGCGGCCGGCCTTTCCACCGGCCCGGAAGAGAAGAAGATGGGCATCAAGGGCAGCTCCACCCGCTCCGTGATCCTTGAGGACTGCCAGGTGCCGGTGGCGAACGTGCTCGGTGAGATCGGCCGCGGCCATGTCATCGCCTTCAACATCCTCAACATCGGCCGCTGGAAGCTGGCCGCCGGCTGCGTCGGCGCCTCCAAGGAGGCCATCGCCCTCTCCGCCAAGTACGCGAAGGAACGGCAGCAATTCGGCAAGCCCATCGCCTCCTTCCGTCTGATCCAGGAGAAGCTGGCCGACATGGCCATCCGCATCTACGTGCTGGAGAGCATGGTCTACCGTACCGCTGGTCTCCTGGACGCCGGCCTGCACGACATCGATCCCACCGCCCCGGACGCCGGCCGCCAGGCGACCAAGGCCATCGAGGAGTACGCCATCGAGTGCTCCATCAACAAGGTCTACGGCTCCGAGGCCCTGGACTTCGTGGCCGATGAAGGACTGCAGATCCATGGCGGCTACGGGTACATGTACGAGTACGCCATCGAGCACATCTACCGCGACTCCCGTATCAACCGCATCTTCGAGGGCACCAACGAGATCAACCGCCTGCTGGTCCCCGGCACCCTGGTGCGCCGCACCATGAAGGGCGAGCTGCCGCTGATGCAGGCGATCATGGCCCTGCAGAACGAGCTGATGGGGATGACGCCGCCGGAGCTGGACGAGGCGCCCCTGGCCCAGGAGAAGCACCTGCTGGCCATGGCCAAGAAGGCTTTCCTGATGGTCGCGGGCCTGGGCGTGCAGAAGTACCAGCAGGCCCTCAACGACGAGCAGGAGCTGCTGGCCAACATGGCCGACATCGGCATCGAGATCTTCGCCATGGAGTCCGCCCTGCTACGGGCGGAGAAGGCTATTGCGCACTCCGGTGTGGAGGCCGCCCAGGCCAAGATCGACATGGCCACGGCCTATGTCCACGACGCCTTCGAGCGGATCGGCGTCTGGGCGCGCGAGTCCCTGGCCGCCCTGGACGACGGCGACACCCTTCGCACCAACCTGTCTGTGCTGAAGAAACTGCTGCGGGTGCCGCAGCCGGTGAACGTGATCGGGATCAAGCGGACGGTCGCCGCGCGCGTGCTGGAGGCGGAGAAGTTTACGGCGTGACGATTGCACTTGAGGCTGCAAACCTAAGGAAGGAAGGGCTAGGTCGTGGCGACCTAGCCCTTTGCCGTTGGATGGAAGTTACGGTGGTTGCGGGAAAAGTCGACCATGCGTGCCTGAGGTCAAACCTTTCTCGCGCCCGGTTTCGGTCCGTGCCGGTGCGAAACTGTACAGAAGGCCGTGAGTGTCAGAATCACGCCAAGTGTGTAACGAGTGTTGAAGGGTTCTGCCACAAAGGCGCGAAATGTCACTTCAAATAACTGAGTAGTCGAGGCGAGGGAGATTTATGGAAGGTTCAAATGTTCTTAGACTCAAACTTGGCAATATGGAACTGGAAGTTGCCGGAGATGCAGGGTTCATCGAGCTTACTCTTGGCCGAATTCCAGACCTCCTAGTCAAATTGGGGGCTGGTCACCAACTAACCCAGCGGTCGATGCAACCCGTGGAGGGTGGGGCTCCGATATCCTCACCAGGGGGCGGTGGAAGTGATGCGCCACCGGAAGCATCCGCAGCCGTGTCCAAGCCAAATACGAACACGTCACCGAGTTTACTTCGAAGGATCTTACCGAATGGTGGAAGTCTTCGAAACACCCTTTGCCAGCCAACGTCTCCGACGTCATCAATAAGGCCTGCCAGCGTTCCTACTTCACTCCAGTTACAAACGCTCCCCCCTTCAAGTACCGTTTGACCCAGCCCGGTGAAGACTTTGTTAATTCACTCGAAGCCACGGATGCTACTCCTGTTTCGGCAAAACCTCGTCGTAGGGTGATAGCGAGCGGGTCCAAGAAGTTAGCTGAGGGATCGGTAGCAAAAACTGTGCTGGAGACGCCGCTCGAAGACATTGATTTGAGGAAGTACCCAGATGTTCACACCCTCAAGTCCGTAGTTCAGGAAGCCCTATGGGAAATATCGCTTGATGAAACTTGGCGAGGACGTGGCTCTTGGCAACACGGAGGGGGCCGAGTAATAATTGCAGCAACTGTATTCTGAGGCCGAAGCCCTCTTGGGACAGGTCTCGCGACACAAAGCTAGGACGATATCCCAGAGGCAATTCCTCGAAAGGGCAAGGGGTCTATGTGTCCTGTGGCAGGGGTTCCGTCCCGCCTTCCGTGGCGAGCCTGAAATCGTTGAGAAACTGGACGAGTCATTTGACAAGCTGCTGGCTATGACTGAGGGTACGTCCCAGACTAACGAGTATCGGAAGTGCCTGAAAACGATCGTTGGGACAACGTTACGGTCCGTAGTCGTACCGGAACAGGCGAAAAACAAGTATGAAGAGGCGTTTCTCATCCTCAGACTACACCCTCGAATAGAGGAAGTCTCGCGTCATCTTTTCCAGGATGGCCACTATGCCCAAGCCGTCCTTGAAGCGTACAAGGCCTTAAACATTGCTGTAAAGGACAAGAGTGGTGTCCAACTACTCGACGGTCAAAAGCTAATGAGCCGTGTATTCGACGAAGATGCACCCCGTTTGCGTCTTAATGACCTGCAGTCCGAATCAGACAAAGATGAACAGCGTGGTTATAAGTTCATCTTTATGGGCGTCATGACAGGGATTCGGAATCCCAAAGCACACGAAATTGTGAAACTGGACGACCCAGTTAAGGCGTCCGAACTGCTTCTGCTAGCAAGCCTGTTAATGAAGCATGTGGATTCTGCAGCCGAAGCGGTTTGAAGAGCCGCAGGGCCGCAGTGGTCGCTTCAACCACCGGTTCAAGGGTTGGTTACAGAGTAATTGCGCCAGGTCCAAGTGGCTTGGCCCTGAAGAAGAGCAAGAGGATGATAATGAAGTGGGAGTCTGAACCCTTCGCCCCAACACAGGCTTTACCGGCGGGATGGTGTTTTCCGTCAGGTCATCCGGGGTGAAGAAGCGGAGGCCGTACCCCTCACCGAATGGAAGAGACACCATGCCTTTCGGCAGCCGACGTGGGGTACACGCCGCCCTGGCGGTCATTGCCCTCACCGCCTTCTGCACCTTGGCTTCGGCCGCCCCCGCCCTGGCCAACGGTCTGCCCCTGGGCGCGCTTGGGGTGGCAGTGGGTGGCGCCATCTGTCCAGCGGAGAACACGCCGCTGGCCGTGGTCCACGAGGCGCTGCTGCTGGACCTTCGCAGCCGGGATGGTTCTCACGTCCGCGCCACCTACCGCATGCGCAACGACAGCGGCCAGGCCGTGCAAATTCCCGTGGGTTTCCCCGTCCCCATGAACACCGGCGGCCAGGGCGAGCCCATCGGCACTTGGCCTGAGGTTCGGCTGGACGGGACGGAGCTCGCTGTGGCCGCCGCCCAGCAGCCAGTCGCGCTGGCGGCAGGGGAGGGATACCTCAACCCCGCCTGGCTAGACCCCTTCACCGGGGAGACATACGTTCCGCCCTACGCGCGCCAGCCGCGCCTCGTCTTCGCCGCCTTTACCGTCGATTTTGCCCCGGGTCAGGAACGGACCCTGCAGGTGGAGTACGGGACCCACCCGGCGTTTGACACCTCTCGGTTCGTCGGCAACGCGTCCCGGCTGGACTACTTGCTGCTGCCTGCCCGTCACTGGGCTTCCTTCGGCTCCCTGGACGTCGAGGTACTGGCACCGAAGGACCGCACGCTGAGGGCCAGCCTGTCCCTGCGCCAGACCGAGCCGGGCCGGTATACGGCCGCGTTTGACGGTCTGCCGGAGCAGAACCTCAGCGTCTACCTCGCCCCCGGCAGAGGGTCTGGATTCCCCGTTTCCTGGTGGTGGCGCCGCAGTAGTCGTGCCTGGCTCTTAGCGGTCCTGCTTCTGGCGGGTACTCTGGCCGGCGCCGCAGTGCGGGCGCGGGTCCCGCGGAAGTCCTGGCTTCGCATGGCCGGTTATGTGCTAACCTACGGCTCCTGGCTTGCCTTCGTCCGGCTGACGCCGCACTACCTGTTCCGTCCAGATCCCATCGGCTGGATGACCACTTGGTTCTTGTACGTGCCCGGCCTCATCGCCTTGGCGCTGGGGCTGGACGTGCTTGCCCGCCGTATCTTGGGACCCAGGACACGCAACGCGGTTCGCGGCGCCTGACGGGTTGCGCAGCAGCACAAAGGGCTTACGCGCCGAGCCCCACGGGCATGCCAAATTCGGCCTTGCACAATGCGACTCACATCGGTATGATGACAAGGCGGCCTTTTCCCGACCACCCCTCCTGAGAGTGGATCGGGCTTTTTGCGTCTGCCCGCCAGACTGCGTTGATTGGCGGCCAGGGCCGCACCAACGCACAAGACAGACGGGAGGTCTCACCCACGAGCGAAAATCTGCACCCCGCCTTCCACGAGGAGAAGGCCAACCTGGAGGACACCATCAGGCTGGTCAAGACAGAGGCTGCGCGCCTTCGCCAGCTCAAGTTCGACCCCAAAGTCCACAGCACCGAGGATGCAATCATCATCGACGAGTGGAAGCGGTACGGGTGGCAACTGGAGGCCGTGCTGGACCGGCCCTACTTCGGCCGCATCGACATCCGGGACCCCCACGACCCGCGGGATCTCAGCGACGGCGGTCTCCAGAAACTCTACATCGGCACCGTGCCTGTCTACGCGGACAAGACCCGCCTCCACAAGACAGACGGGAGGTCTCACCCACGAGCGAAAATCTGCACCCCGCCTTCCACGAGGAGAAGGCCAACCTGGAGGACACCATCAGGCTGGTCAAGACAGAGGCTGCGCGCCTTCGCCAGCTCAA
>JAMDAP010000184.1 GCA_023484675.1 Bacillota bacterium | reverse complement strand
GGAGCTGGGCGTCGATCAGCCCGGGGGTGACGATCCGGCCGGAGGCGTCAATGACCTCCGAGCCCGCCGGCACCTTCACGTTCGGGCCGACGGCCACGATCTTGCCGCCCTCCACCAAAATGGTGCCCCGTTCGATGACGCCGCCCGTGATGGTGTAGATCCTCGCGTCCTTGATGGCCAGCAAACCGGACCCCTCCCACTGATGAAGCCTGATGAAGCCTGATGAAGCCTTCTCTTACTCCCAGCCGAGATGCTCGGCAGCCTTGGCCGCCGCCTCTCCGGCCTCGCGCACGCAGTCAGGCAAACCGGCGCCACGGAAAGCCGCCCCGGCCACGTAAAGGCCCGGCACCTTCTCAATCTGCTGGGCCATGCGGTCCGCCCGGCGCAGGTGGTCCACCTTGTACTGCGGCAGGCTGTCGGGCCAGCGGTAGATCCGGTGGAGCACGGGGGCGGCGGTGATGCCCATGGTGGTCTTCAGGTCGCGGCGCACCGCGGCCAGGATCTCGTCGTCGGAGGCGGTGCACCAGTCGCGGTCGCCGGCGCGGCCCAGGTAGCCGCGGATCAGGGCCAGGTCGCCCTGGCCGGTGTGCGGCCACTTGGTGGTGACCCAGGTGCTGGCGGTGATGTCGACGGGTTCACCCTTCGGCACCAGGAAGCCGGATCCGTCCAGGGGGCGCGGCACATCCTGCACCCGAAAACCGAAGGACACCACCACGGCCGAGTTGTAGGTGATCTGGCCCAGCTCCTGGGAGACATCGGGGGCCACGGGCGCCAGCAGCCGGGCGGAAACGAAGCCGGGAGTGGCCAGAACCACCGTGTCGGCGTCGAGGCGGGTGCCGTCGTTCAGGGTGACCGTGAACCCCTGACCCGACGCACCGCACGACAGGGCGGTCACCTCTCGCCCCATGCGGTAATGAACGTCAGGCATGGCCTTAATCAGGGCGTCGATGATGGAGCGCAGGCCGGTCGCCACGGTGATGAAGGCGCTGCCGGTCGGCCCCTTGGGGGGCGCGGATTTGCGGGCTCCGAGCAGGAGGCTGCCGTACTTTCTCTCCATCGACAGGAACATGGGGAAGGTGGCCTCCAGGCTCATCTCGTAGGGGTCGCCGGCATAGATGCCGCCCAGCATCGGGGCTGCGACGCGGTCCAGAACCTCGGTGCCGAAGTGACGCCGTACAAAGGAGCCCATGGACTGGTCCCCGGCGCCCTGCCGGGGCCGTTGCAGCAAATCCAGGCCGGCGCGCAGCTTGCCCTTCCAGGAGATCAGGGGGGTCAGCAGAAACGGCACCAGCTTGGTGGGGATCATGATCTGCATGCCCAGGGGCAGCGGCACCAGCCGCCCGTCGTGCCAGATGTAGGTGCGGTTGAGGCCCGGCCGCGTGCCGACCAGGGGCAGGCCGAGGTCCTTGCAGAGATCCGTCAGCCAGGCCTTGCGGGCGAGGAAGGAGTCCGGCCCGCCCTCGATGATGAGGCCCATGGCATGGTCGGTCTGGACCTTGCCGCCCAGCTGGTGGTCGCGTTCCACCAGGACGAGCTCGACCTCCCGGCCGGCAGCCTGGGCCTTCTTCTGCAGATAGTAGGCCGTGGACAGGCCGGTGATGCCGCCGCCCACCACCACGATACGCTCGCTCAAAAACTCTCCCCGCCTTCTGCCTGACGCCGCACGACGCTCACCAGGGCGGAGAGCAGGAGCGGGTGGTCGTTCAGAGACTCGGTGCGTTCCAGGTGGACGCCCAGCCTGTCGGCCAGGCGGCGCAGGTCGATGTCCAGGTCGTACAGGATCTCTAAGTGGTCGGCCACGAAGCCTGCCGGGCAGACCAGGACCGAACGCGCACCTTCAGAGGCAAGGCGGCGCACGACGTCGCGAATGTCCGGCCCCAGCCAGGGGTCCTGGGTACGGCCGGCGCTCTGATAGGCAAAGTGGACCTTCCCCAAGCGGGCGCGGGCGGCCACCGCTTCGCCGATCTCCCGGAGGTGCGTGGGATAGGGGTCGTTCCAGGTGAGGATGCGCTCCGGCAGCGAGTGGGCGGTGAAGACGACGTCCAGCGTCTCGCGGGGGGACTCAGGGAAGGACGTCAGGGCGCCCTCCACCCGCTCCGCCAGCGCGGCCAGAAAGTCGGGTTCCTGGTGCCAGCCCTGCACGCGCATCACCTGGATCGGCTCCGGCAACCCGGCCAGGGCCTGGTCCAGAATCTCGAAGTAGCTGCCAACGGACATCCGGCCACCCTGCGGCACCATGACGACGGCCACCGCCCGGCGGATGCCGTCTCCGACCATGGCGGCCACGGCGTCTGCGATGCGGGGCTTCCAGTGCTTCATGCCCACGTAGGCCTTGTAGCGCGGCCCCATCCTGCCGACCTCCACCACGTTCAGCAGGCGATCGATGCCCGCCGCCTGGGCCTGGGTGATGCGGGTCAGGCGGCCGTACAGGCCGATGGCGTGGTAGCGGGCTTTGAGCTCTTCCAGGAGCTCGGGCGACGGCGGCCGACCCCGGCGGATATCGGTGTAGTAAGGCAGGATGTCGTCGGGACCGTCGGGCGTGCCATAGGCCATCACCAGGACGCCGACGGGTTCGGTTGACAAGGGCAAAGGTGGTTGCCTCCTTCGGGGGATGTACGACCTTTTGCTGCAAATTCGCGAACCGGTAGCCTGCGTAAGCCAGTGACCGCGCTCCCCTTTGCATAGTTTCATAGACAGGTTCCTTGTGCCTGACCCATGGTAATTGCTAATTCTGCCGACCTTAGAACTCCCTATGGCTCATCTATGGCTCATCTATGGCTCCTTTGCACCTGTCTGAGCCATAAGGCATCTGCAAACCACTGCAGCAGCACTGCTCCTCTTGCACACTGCCCCACACGGGATGCCCCGATCACACGGCCGCCCATGCCTGCGACAGAACCTCTGCCTGTTCCAGTACTGTCTCTGTGGCCTTCTCCTGTTTGTCCGGCGGATAGCCGTGCCGGCGGAGGATACGTTTTACGAGCACACGGAGGTAGGCTCGCACGTTCTCGCGCAACGTCCAATCAATCGCGACATTATCGCGTACGGCCTTTACAAGTTCGCGGGCGATGTCGCGCAGCGTCTCGTCGCCCAAAATCTTCACCGCACTTCAGCCTCCCTGACGAGAGCGCGCCGATCTACGGATCCGACACGGCTGAATACGATATCTCCCTGGCGCAATGCATACTTGGACAGTCGTTCCCTGTCCTTATCTGAAACGCAGGGAACGTCTTGGTGGATAATCCGGTTCTCGCCGAGATGCTCTACCGTGATAATCGGCGTCCCAACCGGGACATAGTCCTTCTGATGAAGTTGGCTTCCAAAAGGCCCCGTCTGAACCCCGCTGTTCGGATCGCAGAGGTTTGCCAGGCGCTCCTCGACGAAGTCGACTGCGAAATCACCGTAGATTGTTGCCCGAGCTGCACCCGCCATACCCCAACTCCTCCAGGCTCTTCCGGAGCATTTCACCCGGCTGAGCGGCCTCTGCCCCCTGCCGGAGCATCGCGGATATATTTGCGCGCGCGGTAATGCTTTAACCGCGCGCGGTTATTTTATACGCCGCGCTCATACCAGGCTGCTTTCTTGGTACCGTGTCGTGCAAGTTTGCCTCCCTCCGCCAGCCGCATAAGCAGCCGATAGGCTTGATCCGGCGACAACCGGCACAGCGCCGCCGCCTCGCGGCGGGTGATGCGGCCGTGCTTCTCCACGTACTGGAGCACCATCTGCTCCTGCTGCAGGGGCTCGAAGCCGCGCTGGCGTACATAGGCTGCCTTGTCCCCGAGCCGCCGGTAGGTGGCGGCTGAAAGGTGCCAGGCGCGCCCTTTTCCGTCGCCTCGGGCTTCCACCATCCCGTCCTCCACGAGGCGGTTCAACACGCCACGGGCCTCGGCTTCCGGCTTTTGGATCAGCTGGGCGGCCTCGTCCGTCGTCAGAGCGCGCTCCTGCCATAGGGCGTTCAGCAGCAGTAGGTCGTCGAGGCGCAGGTCCCGCCCTGCCTTCCCCTCTTCTACCACGACGCGCACAAAGTCAAGGTTGGCCTCGCCGCCGGGCAGTACCAGCACGACACCCGTCGCATCGCTGCGCGCGTAAGAAGGCGCGGGACGGCCGTTGCGCAGTTGCTCGTAGAAGATGGTGTCAATCCCGCGGGCGGTGCGCTCGACGATGCCGGCACGCTTGAAGGCATCGGCCAGTAACGGGTTGCGCGGGCGCGGGGCGGTGACCAGCAGGTTGTCCAGGCGCACGCCTTCGGGAAAGCCGCCGGGGTTGGAGATCTCAATGCGGTCGGCGTGCCACTGGACGTGCACCGCGCCCAGCCGGGTGTAGTCCCGGTGGATGAGGGCGTTGGCCACGCCTTCGCGGAAGGCGGCGGGCGGGTAGTCGGGCACGCCCACGCGCAGCAAGCCCACGAGCAGCTCCTGCTCGCGGCTCATGGCGCGATAGCGCGCCTCGATCTCCTCCATCACGCGCAACAGGGGCCAGCGGAAGAAGTCGTTGACCTCCACGGCCTGACCGCGCAGAACCTGGAAGGCCACTTCGTGAGCAGGCAACAGGCGGCGCAGCGCCTCTTCCTTGCCGAACAGCAACAGCCCGAGCACCCGTACGGCGCTGACGTGGCCGTTGGCCTCCACCGCGCCGAGGGCCTTCGCCAGTTCCAGGTCGGGCAGATCCAGCAGGGTCTCATCGCTGCGGCCGCGCCTTTCGCGGATGCTGCGGCGCAGCCGTTCGAATTCGAGAGGGTCGAGGTCTTCCCATCGCGTCTCGGGGACAACCAGCGCGGAGTAGTCGAGCAGGCCGCGGTCGGCCTGGTGGGACTGCATCTCGTGGAAATGGAAGGGGACGCATGCGGGGCGGCCATCACCGCCAATGGTGCGGCGCTGGTAATGCCCGTCGGTCGTGCCAACGGGGGTGCGGCTGGGCGGCACCTCGATGGCCAGCACTTCCTTGCCGTCGATCGGGACAAGGTGCACACGCACGGTGAAGGACGGGCGCGTGCGGCTGGAAACCATGGCCGTAAGCCGTGCCGTATCGGTGCGCCCGGCTTCGTGGCGCGGGCGCGCACCCGTGACACGGCCGTCATCTTCGACGCCAATCAATAACCAGGTGGACTCGGAACTGGGGCGGTTGGCCAGACACACCACCGCCTTGACCAAATTGAGGTCTGAGAGCGGAGCACTCTCCTCACCTTTGAACTCCACATCCAGGGTTTCGCCACGTGCGACTAAATCGCGCAAGATTTCGGGCGTCATGGCTCCTCCTGCAAGAACCCAACGTGGGCGAGATTGCGGGCGATGGCCCGTTGGCATCTCGGCATCAGGACGGGTCAAACGCGTGAACGACGTCCACCACTCGCTTCAGGGCGTCCACCGGCGTCTCCGGCAGTACCCCGTGCCCCAGGTTGAAGATGTGGCCGGGGCGGCCCGCCACCCGCTGCAGAATGTCGCGGGCCTCGGCCTCCAGAGCCTCGGGCAGATCGGAAGAG
>JAMDAP010000064.1:1554-5520 GCA_023484675.1 Bacillota bacterium | reverse complement strand
CCGCAGGGCTCCGAGCCTTCCAAGGCGCCGGCAGGGGAGAAGAGGGAGCGCCCCGCGCCCAGCGGCTCAGGACGTTCCGGTGATTCCCCGGCACCCCCCAGCACCCTGGGGCAGACGGCGTCGCCAGTTCCGATAAGCCTGGTCCGGCCGGGTCAGGGAGTGGCGGCATCCGGTCAAGCGGCCTCTCACCCAAGCCGTCCGGCGGAGGGTGAGAAGGAGGCCAAGCCACAAGCCAAGGGTCAGGCGCCGGCCAGCCCCGATTCGGTGGTCAGCCCATCGCCCGGCCACGCAGCGGTGGCGGCACAGGGTCCGGTCTTGCCCCGGTCGCTGGAGCCGGCGCAGGCGGTGCCTTCGCAGGTCGCCCCGGCGCCGGTGGAGGCGCGGGACATCCTCGGCCAGGTGATCGGTCGGGTCAAGGTCAGCGTCAGCGGGGAGCGCACGGAGGCCAGGATCCATCTGGTGCCCGAGCAGCTTGGTCCCGTCGACCTGAAGGTCAGCATGGAGGGTGGCCAGCTTACGGCCCGCTTCCACGTTGCCACCGGGCAGGTCAAGGAAATCCTGGAGCAGCACCTGCTGGAACTGAAGCAGGCTCTGCACGACCAGGGGTTCCGCGTTGAGCAGTTCTCCGTGACCATGGGGGCGGGCACCACCGCCCAGGACGCAGGGAACGGACATCAGGCCGCAGCCTGGCAAAACCAGGCCGGTCAGTATGGCCGCTACGGCCGCTACCGCGAGGAGCCGGCCGCAGTCCTGGCAACAATGGAAGAGGTTTGGAGCGCCGGCGCCAGAGCCGGCGGCCTGGACCTGATGGCCTGAACGAAGGCAGCGGCGCACCGTCGCTGCGACTTAGGAGATGACGCAGATGAGCACAACTTCCGAGATTGGCGCTACCGGGGCAGCCAGCACCTTTGGCTACCAGGCCCCGAGCAAGCGTCAGGAACTGGACAAGAACACTTTTCTCCGGCTCCTGACGACGCAGCTTCAGTACCAGGATCCGCTCAAGCCCATGGACAATCAGGAGTTCATGGCGCAAATGGCCCAGTTCAGCGCCCTGGAGCAGATGCAGAACCTGAACCTGCTCAACGAACAGGGCCTGGCGGCAGGGTTGCTGGGACGGTACGTGGAGGGCAAGGATCCGCTGACGGCTGAGCCCTTCAAGGGTGTCGTGGACGGCTTCCGGGTTGTGGACGGCGCCGTGCAGGTGACCATCGCCGGCGGCGAGCACCCGCTCAGCCGGGTTGACCTGGTGGCTCGTTAGAGGCAGCCGGCCCGTCGGCCAGCCGGCCCATCGGATTGAAGGAGTGCAGGAACGTGGTGGATCGAGTGGACAGGCCCATGCTCCCGCAGGCGCCGCTTCGGCCGGAAGGCTCGAAGGACCCCAGGCTTACGCCCGGCGGCCCGTTGCGCCCGGGAGCGCCGGCAACGCCGGCAGCGCCGAGTTTCGCCAGCGTCCTGCAGCAGACCCTGGACCAGGGACAACTGAAGTTTTCCGCCCACGCCCGGTCACGGCTGCAGGCGAGCCAGACCCAGCTGTCGCCTGGGGACGTCTCGCGCATCAGCGAGGCCGTCAGCCGGGCCGCCCTGAAGGGAGCGCGCGAGTCGCTGATCCTGATGCCCAATCTGGCCCTGGTGGTATCGGTGCGCAACCGGACCGTGGTCACCGCGGTGGAAGGGCAACGGATGAAGGAGAACATCTTCACCAACATCGACAGCGCTGTGATCCTCTAGGTGGCGAGCAGACCCAAGGCACCCAGGATTCTCCGGGGCTGGACCTCTTGAGGAAGCCCCAAGGCCCACCGATCGACAGAGGCGGGACCCACTTCAAGGAGGTCGATTATCATGATGCGATCCCTGTTCTCAGGGGTTTCCGGCCTGCGCAACCATCAGGTGCGCATGGACGTGATCGGCAACAACATCGCCAACGTCAACACCATCGGTTTCAAGTCCAGCCGCGTCAACTTCCAGGAGATCTTCAGCCAGACCCTGCGTGGCGCCTCGTCGCCCCGCACCGACCTGGGCGGCACCAACCCCCAGCAGGTCGGCCTGGGCATGACCATTGCCTCCATCGACACCATGTTCAGCCAGGGCAACCTGCAGACCACCGGCAAGAACACGGACCTGGCCCTCCAGGGCAACGGCTTCTTCATCCTGGACAACGGCGGGGCCCAGAACTACACCCGGGCCGGCATGTTCGACGTAGACGCCGATGGCAACATCGTCAACCCCGAGGGCATGCGCCTGATGGGCTGGCAGGCCGATGCCGTGAGCGGGGCCATCGATACCACCAAGTCGGTGCAGACGCTGAAGATCCCCATCGGCCAGACCAAATTGGCCCAGGCCACCAGCCGCATCACCTACACCAGCAACCTCTCGGCCGACGCCGCCGCCGGCTCGCGTGTGACCACCTCGGTCAAGGTCTTCGACTCCCTGGGAGCCGCCCATGACGTTCGGGTGGACTTCGTCAAGATCGCCAATAACCAGTGGCAGTGGGAGGCGGTGGGGTACGGCTCCACGGCGTCGGTGACGGCCGATCCGGCCCCCACTGGTGTGACCAATCCGACGGTGCCCCAGGGCAGCACCCTTCCCATCGCGAGCTACGACGTGATTGTGGACGCTGTGGGCAATACCGCCAGCCTCCGGGACAGCGCGGGAAACGTGCTGGGCACCGTCACCAGCATTACGCCGAGTGCCACGAACACCTTTGTCGACGCTTCCGGCAGGCCGCTTCTCACCCTGGACTTCCCCGCCAACCCACAGACCAGCGGCACGGCCACCATAGCAGTGGCCAACGCCACCAACTCCGGCCTGATTGACTTCAACGCCCAGGGCATCCCCATCAGCGGCACCACCGACACCCTGAGCTTCACCCCTCTCAACGGCGCGAACCCGCTGTCCGAGCTTCACCCCTCTCAACGGCGCGAACCCGCTGTCCATCACCATGGACTTCCTGTCCGTGACCCAGATGGCCGCGCCCACGTCGACCGTCGCCGCCACCGGCCGCGACGGCTACGCCATGGGCGCTCTGAACACCTTCACCATCGACTCGGCCGGGGTCATCACCGGTTCCTTCAACAACGGCCTGACCCAGCGCATCGGCCAGATCGCCATGGCCAACTTCAGCAACATCGGCGGCCTGATGAGGACCGGCAACAACAACTACGTCGAGACCAACAACTCAGGCCTGCCCCAGATCGGCCTGGCCAACAACGGCGGGCGGGGCTCCATCGCCCCGGCCAACCTGGAGCAGTCAAACGTGGACCTGTCCCAGGAGTTCACCAACATGATCATCACCCAGCGCGGGTTCCAGTCGAACTCGCGGGTGATCACCACCTCAGACGAGATGCTGCAGGAACTGGTCAACCTCAAGCGGTAGGCTGACCTGCCGCAGGGGTAGGGGAAAGGCCGGGGGCCCTTGCTCCCGGCTTGCCCCCGGCCCCGGCACTGCGAAGCACCGGCTTCCGTCGCCAGGGATCGGAAGGAGGGGCAGGCATGATCAAGGTCACGCGCCTGGGTTCCAAGTCGGTGGAGCTGGCCGTCAACGCCGAACTGATCGAGATGGTGGAGTCCACGCCGGATACGGTTATCACCCTGACGTCGGGCGACAAGCTCATTGTCCAGGAGTCTCTGGACGAGGTCATCGAGCGGGTGGTGGCCTACAAGCGCCTGATTCACCAGCGGGATCCAAGACGGACCGGAAGCAGCCGGCCCCGGCCCGAGAAGCCGGAGAAGCCGGAGAAGCCCGAGAAGCCGGAGATGCCCGCGGAATAGCACGAGACCCCGGCCACAGCCGCCGGGGCGGGAGGTAGACGATGAAAGCGATGCTTGGTAAGGTCGGCATGATCGCTATGGTGGCTCTGGTGGTGGTGATTGCGGCCGGCGGCGCCACCTACTTCGCGGTCCGCACGGCCATGGACAAGCCAGCCGAGGCCACCCCGGCGAAAACCACCAAGACCGCCTTCAAACCCG
>JAMDAP010000064.1:0-1544 GCA_023484675.1 Bacillota bacterium | reverse complement strand
TCGAGCTGATGGTCTCCGACGATAAGGCGGTCACCAAGCTCAAAGCCGAGGCCTCGGCCATCCGCGACCAGATCCTGCGCGTTCTGCGCAACAAAACGGTGGTGGACCTGGCGGGCGAGGACGGCATGGACAACCTGGCCCGCGAGATTGTCAATCGTCTTAACGTGACCGTCGCCGACGGCCAGGTGCGGGAGCTCTACTTCACCGACATCGCGATTCAGTGAGGAGGAGGGGGTGGCGCCATGGCGGAAATCCTGACGCAGCGTGAGATTGATGATCTGATTTCGCAGATGGCGGACGAGGCGGGCAACCCCCTGGCTGCCGCCGGAGGCCTATCCATGGCAGCTCCCCGCCGCAACCGGGACGCCATGGAGGAGAAGCGGGTTCGTGTCTACGACTTCCGGCGGCCCGACAAGTTCAGCAAGGACCAGCTTCGCACCTTATCCATGATTCATGACAACTTCGCCCGCCTCCTCACCGGCTTCTTCTCCGCCACCTTTCGCACCATGGTCTCGGTGACCATCGCCTCGGTGGACGACCTCACCTACGAGGAGTTCACCCGGGGGGTCCACAACCCGTCGGTGATGGGCATCTTCTCTCTGGCCCCTTTAAAGGGCAACGCCATCATCGACATCAACCCCTCCATTGCCTTTCCCATGATTGACCGCACGTTCGGCGGCCCCGGCCAAGGGTTGGATAAGCCCCGGCCCCTGACCGAAATCGAAACGACGGTCATGGAAAGGTTGACCTCCGGATTCCTTCAGAGCCTGGCCGAGGCCTGGGTCAACATTGCTAAGCTGACGCCGCAGCTGGAGGGCGTGGAGGCCAACCCCATGTTCGCTCAGATCGTGGCCCCCAACGAGATCGTCATCATCGTCACCCTGGATTGCCGCATTGGTGAAAACCGCGGGCAGATGGCCCTCTGCCTTCCCTACATTCTGATTGAACCCATTCTGCCCAAGCTGTCGGCCCACAACTGGTTCTCCGCCACCCAACGCGACGCCACGCCGGAGATTCTGGCTCGCCTCCAGGTCCGGTTGGAGGAGGCGCGGGTGCCCTTCTCCGTCCAACTGGGGGACAGCCAGCTCTCAGTCAGGGACCTCCTGTCCCTGGAACCGGGGGATGTTATCGTCTTGGACAAGCGGGTGTCGGAGGACATGGTGGCCTTTGTCGGCAACAAGCCCAAGTTCTGGGTCCAGGCCGGCAAGATGGGATCTCGCATGGCCATTCGCCTGACCGGCCTGCTGGAGCACAAGGAGGACGACAATGAGTAACGAGTCCCTCTCGCAGGCGGAGGTTGAGGCCCTCCTGCACGCCGGCGCCGCCGGCGGAGCGCCGGAAGAGTCTCCCCTCAGCCCGGAGGAGGAGCGGCTCTTGGAAGAACGGCTGGTGCCGGCCGGCCTGGCCAGCGCCGGCGCCCTCGGCACCCTACTCGGCCAAGTGGCCCAGCTATCGCCCCCAGCCATCGTCATTTCCACGCCGGAACAGGTGTTCTCGGAGCGCCTGGCCCGCTTCGTCGTGGCCCCGGTGGAGTACACCCCGGG
>JAMDAP010000149.1 GCA_023484675.1 Bacillota bacterium | reverse complement strand
GCCCGCCGCCGCCAGGGCGGCGGCGCAGGCAGAGGTGGTGGCGCCCGTGGTGTAAACGTCGTCCACCAGGATGACGTGCTCCGGAGCTGCCCACCCCGGTTCGGTGCTGAAAGCGCCGCGGAGGTTGGCTTCTCGCTCCAACCGCCCCAGCTTGGCCTGGCTGCGGGTGGGGCGTGTGCGCCGCAGGCGGCGGCCTTCCAGGGGCCAGCCCAGCCAGCGCGCCACCTCACGCCCCAGCAGCTCCGACTGGTTGAAGCCGCGCTCGCGAAATCGGGATGGGTGAAGGGGTACCGGCACCAGCAGCCCACCCTGGGGCAGGGCCGCATGGGCCGCGGCGGCCAGGGCCTCGCCCAGGGATGCCGCCAGGCTCCGCCGGCGCCTGTACTTAAGAGCCTGAATAGCGGCTGCGAGGCCCTCTCCGTAAGGGGCCACCGCCACCACCGCGGCCACCGGCCATCTGTCCGGGCCGCGCACTGGTCCTCGCTCGATGGCCTGCCGGCAGGAGGGACAAAGCTGGGAGAGGGTCGGGGGCATCGCCGCCGTGGCCCTGTTCGGGCCACCGTCGCCATCTCCGCTTTCTTGGCCCAAGAGCCCTCCGCACCAGGAGCACCGGTGCGCCTCAGGCCAGAGGAGGGACAGAAGCCCGGTCCGGAGTTCGGCGAGCCAACCCATCTAGGCCGGCCCGCGGGCGGCGGCCCCTCCCGCCGCGGCGCTGCGGGTGGCGCGTCTGGGCGGCAGGACGTCGGCGGGGTCGGTCAGCACCCGCGATACAAGCAGGGTCGGGTGGTCCATGAGGTTGATCTCACGGGGCGGCCGGATCGGGGTGCCATCCTCATAGCGCACGAGCCGGATGGCGGGCCGGAGGGTCATCCCCTTCTGCACCCGAGTCACAACGCCGCGGGTGCCGTCGTTGAGTTCCACCATGGTCCCCACGGGATAGACGGCGATGTTCTCCAGAAAAGGCTTGACCACCCGGTAGTCGAAGTAGTAGTTGCCGCCGCCGGCAATGATCTCCACCGCTTCGTGGGGCAGGTGGGCAGGGCGCCAGGGCCGGTCCGAAATCAGCGAATCGTACTGTTCGGCGATGGCCACGATGCGCGCGTACTCGTGGATGTCGTCGCCCTTCAGGCGGCGCGGGTAGCCCTCGCCGTTGTGCTTCTCATGGTGCTGGTAGGCCACGTGGGCCGAGAGGATGCTGATATTCGGTTGGTAGCGCAAGATGTCAAAGCCATATTCGCAGTGCTTCTGCATCTCGTGCATCTCCTCCGGGGTCAGAGGACCGGCCTTGGTGGCGATTTCCTCCTTGACCCGCGTGATGCCGATGTCATGCAAAATGGCGCCGATGCCCAGATCCCGCAGCCGGAGGTTGTCATAGCCCATGGTGACGCCGGTGAGAATGGACAGGACGCCCACCTGAACGGAGTGGCCGAAGGTATAGGTGTCGAGGCTGCGGATATCCGCCAGGTTGACGGCGATGTCGCGGTTCGTGAGGAGCTCGTCCACCAGGGAGTTAACGGACTTGCGCACCCGGGCGTCGTTCAACGTGACGAAGCCACGCCTGGCCACAGCCAGTTCGGTGCGCACGTCCTTCATCAGGTCGCGGACCGCGAACGTGGCTTTGAAGCGGGACTCATCGGAGATGACGTCGGCGACCTCCACCGCCAGCTCAGGAACATCCTCCTTGACGTAGATGGAGGGAATCCCCTTCTCTCTGAGGCGGTGGATGTACATCTCGCTGAGGATGGTGCCGGTGGAGAGCAGCATTTGGCCGCTGGCGCCGATGATGGGCCTGGCCACAATCATCCCGGACCGGAGACGGGCCACGGGAAGCCGCTGCATGCCGCTTCACCTCCACCAAAAGTCCTATAAAGTCCTACGGCTGGCACTATTCGGCAGCCCTGCCGGAACCTCCTGCCCCCCTGCGGAATTTTGTCAAAGGGAGGCCGGCCGCGGCTGAACGTGGTTTTGGCCGTGCTTTCCGAGCAGGTAGTCCAGCGCCTCCACGACCTGGGGGAGCTGTGCCGCGGAGTGAACGTCGAAAACAAGGACAGCGGGGCTCGTCGCCAGGAACAGCCCGACCTCCACCGCCGGCTGCCCAGGCCGTCCCGCCTCGGCCAGGCGGGCCACCCGCAAGGCGGCATGACGCTGGGCCAACCGCTCCAAGATGGCCGGCGTGCTGTCGGTGGAGCGGTCGTCGACGACGATCAGCTCGAAGTTGGGTGCGCCTCGGTCCGACAGATAGTCCATCGACAAGACGTCGAGAATCAATCCCTCGATCCCTGCCTCCAGGTCCCTTGCCAGCAGCACCACGCTGACAAAGGGCGGCCGGCTGCCACGGCGCCAGGCGCGAAGGCTCTGGCTGAGGCCGGCGACGAGGACCAGCAGGCCGTATGTGGCCAAGAATGCCACCAGGCCCTGCAGCAGCAGGTTCATGCCCATGCCCCTTCCTCTCGCGCCACACCTGCTGCCCATCCTATTCCGGCCCGGCGAAAAGCGAAACCGGGCATAAGGAAGCCCCCGCGGGCCAAGCCCGCGAGGGCACGAGCGGCTCTCGAACCCGGGTTCTAGCGGCCGGCCGCCGCCGGCACCTCAGCCAGGGGCGCCGGACCTGTCAGACCGGCGGCGCGGCGCAAGGCCTCGGCCCGATCGGTGCGCTCCCAGGGCAGGTCCAGGTCGGTGCGGCCAAAGTGGCCGTAGGCCGCCACCTGCCTGTACAGCGGCCGGCGTAGGTCCAGGTCGCGGATGATGGCCGCCGGCCGCAGGTCGAAGTGCTCCTGCACCAGCCCGGCGATCTGCTCCTCCGGGACGGCGCTGGTGCCAAAGGTGTCCACCAGCACCGACACCGGCCGGGCGACGCCGATGGCGTAGGCCACCTGGATCTCGCACTTGGCCGCCAGGCCGGCTGCCACCACGTTCTTGGCCACCCACCGGGCGGCGTAAGCGGCGGAGCGGTCCACCTTGGTCGGATCCTTGCCGGAGAAGGCACCGCCGCCATGGCGGGCGTAGCCGCCATAGGTGTCGACGATGATCTTGCGGCCGGTCAGGCCGGAGTCGCCCTGGGGTCCGCCGACCACGAAGCGGCCGGTAGGGTTTACCAGGTAGCGGGTCTTGCCGTCCAGCAGGTGATCGGGGACCACCGGCTTGATGACATGCTCGATCAGGTCCTTGCGGATGGTCTCCTGGGCCACGTCTGGGTGATGTTGGGTGGAGATGAGAACGGTGTCGACGCGGACCGGCCGGCCGTCGGCGTACTCCACCGTCACCTGGGTCTTGCCGTCCGGGCGCAGGTAGGTGAGTTCCCGGCTCTTGCGCACCTCGGCCAGGCGGCGGGCCAGCCTGTGGGCCAGGGAAATCGGCATGGGCATCAGTTCCGGTGTTTCGTCGCAGGCGAAGCCGAACATCATGCCCTGATCGCCGGCGCCGATGGCCTCCACATCGCCGAAGCTCTCCGTCCCCTCCTTTGCTTCCAAGGCCTTGTTCACGCCCAGGGCGATATCCGGGGACTGCTCGTCGATTGAGGTCAGAACGGCACAGGTGGAGCCGTCAAAGCCGTACTTGGTCCGGGTGTAGCCGATGCCGCGCACAGTATCGCGGATGATATGGGGGATGTCCACGTAGCACGAGGTGGAAATCTCGCCGCCGACCATCACCAGGCCGGTGGTAATGAAGGTCTCGCAGGCAACCCGGGCATTTGGATCCTTAGCCAGAATGGCATCCAGCACGGCATCGGAAATCTGGTCCGCCACCTTGTCGGGATGTCCCTCGGTCACCGACTCCGAGGTGAAGAGCACTTTCTTGGTCATGGTTCGCGCCTCCTTGGCCCCAATCACTCTGTTTCTTCCTCCGTCAGCCGCTTGGCCAACTCCACCGCCGCCCTGGCGTCCCGGCCGTAGCCGTGGGCGCCGATCTGGCGGGCATAGGACTCTGTAGTTACGGCACCACCGATCATGATCCTGGCCGGCAGGCCTTGCTCCTTGGCCTTGGCGGCCACGTCCCGCATTCGGGGCATGGTGGTGGTCATCAGGGCCGAAAGCCCGATCAGGTCGGCTTCTTGCCCACGTGCCGCCTCCAGGATGCGCTCGGCAGGCACGCTCTTGCCCAGGTCGATGACCTGGAACCCGTGGTTTTCCAAGAGCACAGCGACAATATTCTTGCCAATATCGTGGATGTCTCCCTCCACCGTGGCCATAACGACGCGCCCCCGCTGCATCTGCCCAGACTTGAGCCGTTCCAGGTCCGGCTTCAGCCGCAGGAAGGCCCGTTTCATGGCCTCCGCCGAAAGCATCAGCTGCGGCAGGAAGAAGATGCCGGCACCGAACTTGTCGCCCACGTCCTCGATGGCCGGAATGAGCATACCGTTGAGGACCTCCATGGGACCGAAGCCACGAGCCAGCGCCTGCTCCACCAGCGACAGGATCCCTTCGCGGTCGCCTTCCAGCACGGCCTGGAAGACCGTGCAGGCCAGTTCATCCTGCTGCAAGGGGCCCAGCCGGGCAAAGTCCGGTGCGGCCGCGCCCTGCAGCAGGGCCGGGCGCTGTGAGCGCCCAGGGGCCGCAGATGCCGCAGGCGCGGCGGTGGGTTGATCGGCGGGCTGTTTCGCGGGCGCGGTCGCGGCCGCCGTCGCCGTCGCCGTCGCCGTCGCCGACCAGTTCTGGGCGAAGCGAAGGTATTCGCTGGCGTCCGGATCGCGCCCCAGCAACAGGCGGGAGGCCCGCACCGACTCCCAGATACGCGGCGACCGGGGGTTGGCGATGACAGCGTCCAGGCCGTGGGCCAGGTTCATGGTGAGATAGGCGGAAGTCAGCAGTTCCCGCGCCGGCAAGCCGAAGGAGATGTTGCTGATGCCCAGCACGGTGCGAACCCCCAGTTCCTCCTTGACCAGGCGGATGGCTCGGGGCGTCTCCATAGCCTCTTTCGCCTGGGCTCCGGCGGTCAGCACCAGGCAGTCGATGAGCAGGTGCTGGCGCGGGATGCCAAGGGCCTCGGCCCGCTCCACAATCTTGCGCGCTGCTCTCAATCGCCCTTCGGCTGTCATGGGAATGCCGTCGTCATCCAGAGCCAGAGCGATGACCATCGCCCCGTACTTCTTCACCAGCGGCAGCACCCGGGCCAAACGCTCCTCCTCCGCCGTGACGGAGTTGATCAGGGGCCGGCCCACATAAACCTTGAGCCCTTCCTCCAAGGCTCGGGGGTCGGGCGAGTCCAGCGACAGGGGAACCTCCACCACCTGCTGCACGGCCGTGACCGCTGCCTTCATGGCGGGGGCCTCATCGATGGCCGGAACGCCGACGTTCACATCCAGCACCTGAGCCCCCGCCGCTGCCTGGGTCCTGGCCTCCGCCCGCACCAGGCTGAATCGGCCGTCGCGGATGTCTGCGGCCAACTTCTGGCGCGAGGTGGGGTTGATGCGCTCGCCGATGAGGATGGGCCCGGCGCCATCGGTGAAGGCCACGGCCTGAAGGCGGCTGGCCAGGGACGAAGCCGGCGGCCGCGCAGGTTCCAGGGGCGGCACCTGCTCGCGCACGCCGTCAACGGCGGCGCGCAGGGCACGGATGTGAGCCGGCGTGGTGCC
>JAMDAP010000143.1:3035-5588 GCA_023484675.1 Bacillota bacterium | reverse complement strand
AGACCTTCAAGAAGATCGCCTCGGTGTTTCCCATCACGCGCCTCTACCTGGCCACCATCCCCACCTACCCCGGGGCCCTCTGGAGCTTGTCATTGGTCACTTGTTGCGGACCAGCCTTTCTACAAAGGGGGGCAGGGCGAAGGCCGCCTCATGCATCCGCGGCGAGTAGTACCTGGTCTCGATGGGCATGGCCACCGGCAGCCGGTTGTCCTTCAGCGGGTCATGCATCTTGGAGCCCAGGGTGAAGCTCCAGAGGGCCCCGGGGTAGGTGGGGATGGTGGCCAGGTAGAGGCGCGTGATGGGAAACACCGAGGCGATCTTCTTGAAGGTCTCCCGGATCAGGTTGCCGTGCAGGAAGGGCGACTCTGTCTGGGCGACAAAGATGCCGTCGTCCTTCAAGGCTTCCCAACAGGCCAGGTAGTAGTCTTCCTCAAAGAGGCCAACGGCCGGCCCGATGGGGTCGGTCGAGTCTGAGATGATGACGTCGTACGTCTTCTTATGTTCCTTGACGTGGGCGATGCCGTCGCCCACCATGACCTCACAGCGTTCGTCGGTGAGGCCCCGGCTGATGCTGGGCAGCCACTCCTTGGACCGCTCGATCACCTTGGGGTCGATCTCGGCCAGCACCGCCCGTTCCACCGAGGAGTGCTTCAGTATTTCCCGAATGGCTCCGCCGTCGCCACCGCCCACCACCAGCACCTGCCTGGGGTTGGGGTGGGTGAAGAGGGGCACGTGGGTGATCATCTCGTGATAGACGAACTCGTCTTGCTCCGTGGTCATGACGTAATCGTCCAGCACCAGCATGACCAGCATGCGTCCGTATTGAACAGTATCCACCACCGCCAGGTCCTGATACTCGGTCTTTTCCGTCACCAGGGTGGACCGCAGGCGGTGGCTCAGGCGCAGGTTCTCGGTCTGCTTTTCCGTAAACCACAGTTCCATGGCGGACATTATACCAAAATCCCCCTCGGAATGAAAGAAAGAGAGCGGCCCAGCGACAATGAGGCTAGGTACACCTGTCCTACAGTTCGCGAGTCAGCACTCCATCCCTGCCTGCAGGAGATTGCGGCGGCCGTGGAAAAGCTATCGCTGTAGAACTTTGCGCGGGGAGGCCGAACCATGGCCGTCATCGTCGGCATCGCAGGCGGCCTGAACAAGGTCGGCGTCGATGCCATCCTCGCCCAGGTGCAGGCGATGGTCAACGCCGGCGGCCCGCCGGGACGCGAACCCGTGCGGGTGCCGTAGGTCCGGGCATAAGCTGGCCGCAGAAATTTGAGGAGGTAGGCGACATGACAACTAGCAGCGCCAGTGTGGGGGCCGAATACCTGAAGGCCGTGGGAGAGCGCTTTTCGGAGATGAAAGGCCAGGCCGAGCGGGCCATTGCCCAACTTTCGGACGATCAGCTTTTCTGGGCGCCCGACCCCGAGTCGAATAGCATCGCGATCATCATCAAGCATCTGAGCGGAAACATGCTCTCCCGGTGGACCGACTTCTTCACGACGGACGGCGAGAAGCCGAACCGGCAGCGGGACGAAGAGTTCGAGAGCCCGGCGCCGACCCGAGCGGAAGTAATGGCCGTCTGGAAGACCGGGTGGGATCGGTTCCTCACCACCCTGGACCAGATCGGCGAGGCCGACCTCCTGCGGACGGTGACCATCCGGAACCAGCCGCACTCAGCGATCCAGGCGATCGAGCGGCAGATGTTCCACTACTCCTACCATGTCGGGCAGATCGTCTACATCGCCAAAGCGCTCAAGTCTGCTGACTGGCAGACCCTTACCATCCCGCGGCGGCGGTGAGAAAGCGAACAGGGGCTGAGCCTCCGCTGGACGGGGGGTATGCCTTGACTGCCGAATAAGCGCCGGCTCCCCTGGGGGTGCCGGCGCTTCGCTTCGTCAGGCGTTCTACTTCGGGAAGAATCCGTCCAGGCCCGAGTAAGACCAGGCAGCCACGTCGATGATCGGCACATGGGGCGGCGAGAGCGGCGGCCGCGTCAGGCTCGTGTCAACGACCGGAACCGCAGGCGGCTCCTTGTAGGGCGGCAGTTGGGGCGGGATGGCTCCCGCCAGGGATCCCTTCTCCAGGCCGCGCACGCGGCCGTGCATCTCCCGCAGCGCGCCGCCGGCAAACCAGCCAATGTGCTTGCCGATGCGGCTGTAGACCAGGTTGCCCTTGCGCCAGCCTGCCACCTTGCCTGCGGTGTCGCAGAAGCGGTCTTCACCGACCCGCAGCAGCCTGGGCTCCCCCTTCTGGTCATAAATCCAGGCGATGTCCACCTTGCTTCGACTCCTCCTCAAAAGCTCAGCTTGCGGCGAGGAGCACCGAGTACCGACCCCAGCCGGACAGCCCTATTGTAGCATGCCACGGATTCAGGGCGAGACGCGGCTGCGGTCGCGGGGAAAGGCCGACGCTTCGCGCACGTTGGCGAGGCCCAGCAGCCGCGCTGTCAGGCGCTCGGCGCCGATAGCGAAGCCGCCGTGGGGCGGCATGCCCAGCCTGAACACCTCCAGGTAGGAAGCGAAGTCCTCGGGCTGCAGTCCCCGCCCGGCGATG
>JAMDAP010000143.1:0-3025 GCA_023484675.1 Bacillota bacterium | reverse complement strand
AGTGACCTCGAGGCCGCGGAAGAGCAAGTCGAAGCTGGCGCTGAGTTCTGCGTCTTCGTGCGCGGGCATGGCGTACATCGGCCGTTTGGCGAGGGGATAGCGGGTCAGGAAGAGAAGCTCCGGGCCGCCGATGTGCTGGCAGATGAGGCGCTCACCATCGGGGTCCAGGTTGCCGGGCGGGCTGGCCTTGCGGTAGCGGCGCAGCAGGATTTCCTGGGCCTCGGCCAGGGGCAGCCGGGGAATCTCGCCCACTTCCGGCGCCACGGCCCCGTGCAAGGCAAGGGCCGGGGGCAGCCGCTCGGCCACCTGGGCGAAGACCGTGCGCAGTAGCTCCGTCTCCAGGTCCATCAGTTCCTCCTCGTCCCGGATGAAGCCCATCTCGACGTCGAGGCTGACGTACTCGTTCAGGTGGCGTGAGGTGTTGTGCTCCTCGGCCCGGTAGACGGGTCCCACCTCGAAGACACGTTCGAAACCCGCGCCGACCATCATCTGCTTGTAGAACTGGGGGCTCTGGGCCAGGTAGGCCTTGCGATCGAAGTAGCGTACCTCGAAGACTTCTGAGCCGCCCTCGGTGCCGGTGGCGACCAGTTTCGGCGTGTGCACCTCGGTGAAGCCGCGGCCCATCAGGAACTGGCGGAAGCCCTGGATCAAAGCGGCCTGCACCTGCAAGGCGGCGTGGGGCTTTTCGTGGCGCAGGGACAGGACCCGGTGGTCCAGCTGCACGTCCAGTCCCGCCTGAAGCTCCTTGCGGTTGATTTCGAAGGGGAGCGGCGCCGCGTGACTGATTATCCGCAGGGCCCTGGCCTGAACCTCGGCTCCGCCGGGGACCCGCGGCTGGGCCACAGCCTGTCCCGTCACCTCGACCACGTCTTCCAGGCTGAGGGGCGCAGCGGCCAGGTCGCCTTCGAGCACCACCTGGATGATGCCGGAACGGTCGCGCAGCTGTACAAAAACGATGGACCCCAGGTTCCGAAGACGGTGGACCCAGCCGGCTAGCTGAACCGTTTCACCGTTGGCGGCCGGGACTTCGCTGCAGAGCGTGCGGATCATTGGGACCCCTCCTTTGTTGGTGCGACTCACCCGGCCTTTGCCGTGGCGCTCGGGGTCGGGAGACAACAAAAAACCCCGCCCTAGTAAGGGGCGAGGGTTTGTTCTCGCGGTGCCACCCTTGTTGGCCGTTAGGCCATCTTTGCCGCACCTGCCCCCTGCGGCGCGGAGCCGTTTGAAGCGGCTGCCCGACGCGCCTGGGCGGATGCGTTCCCGGATAACGGCGGGGGCCGGCCTCACCTACTCGGGCCTCGGCCGCCTGTCTGCCGAGGGCCTTTCAGTTAAACAGCTCTGCGGCGTCTTTCCGCGCCGGCCCGTACCGGACTTCCACCGCCCCCGGCTCTCTTGACCGGGCTGGGGCGCGTACTCTTCCGCTTCATCGCATGGGAGCGATCCAAGTTCGATCTTTTCCATCCTACCATCGCCGGTTTCAGACTGTCAAGGATGCGCACTCAGCGGGTCCGGTGGCGCAATCCAACATCTACCGGGAACGCTATGCGGCCGCGGTCTCGCCCGCCAGCCAGAAGGCGCACTCCAGGCGGTACTTGCGCAGCTCGCACTCCAACTCGTCGGGACGCAGGATGTCGCCGTGCACGCGGTCGCCATTGGCATGGCAGCCGCCGCCGCAGAAGTAGCGGGCCCAGCAGTCAGCGCAGCCAACCTTGGCGCTCAGACCGGCGGCGGCGAAGCGTTGCAGCAGCGCGGGTTGATCGATCCCTGTCTCCACCCGCCCGGTTCGGTACCCTGGCCTGCCCACAAACTGGTGGCAGGGGTAGATCTCCCCCTGCGGGGTGACCGTCAGGGAAGTGAACCCCGAACCGCACCCGCGGCTGTAGTGCTCGGTGGTGAAGGGCTCATCGGGATCCAGCCGGAACGGCAGGAAGCGGATGCCCTCACCCCGGCGCCACCGTTCGGCCAGGGCCGCGGTTAGCTTGCGGTACTCGCCCCGGACGAGGGAGAGGTCCTCGGCCTGCAGGGCATAGGGCTCCGCCGGATCGGCCACCACCGACTCCAGTGTAAGGGTGCGAAACCCCATGTCAGCCAGGTGGAGAACGTCGCTGGCAAAATCCAGGTTCTGACGGGTAAACACAGTGCGTAGACACAGATCCTGCTCAGCGAGGGCGGCGGCCAGCAGCCGGGCGCCAGCCAGAGATTCGGCGTACGAGCCCTGCCCACCGACGCGGGGGCGCATGCCATCGTGGGTGGCCGGACGCCCGTCCAGGCTCACCACGACCCGAAAGCGATGCTCGGCCAGAAAGGCCACCCGCTCCGAATCCAGCAGGGTGCCGTTGGTGCTAAGGAGAAACCTTAGCCGTTTGCCGGCCGCCGGTGCCTGCTCAGCCGCGTAGAGGGTCGTCTCCTGGATGAGCGGGAAATGTAGCAGGGGTTCACCGCCGGAGAACTCCAGGGTTTGGTCCTGCTCCGGCGATGCGATGAGCATATCCACGGCGCGTCGAGCGGTATCCGCGTCCATACGGCCGTGCGCCCCGTAGGAGCCGTCCCCGGCAAGACAGTAGTGGCACCGCAGGTTGCAGCCGTGGACCATATGGAGGGTCAGGTTCTTGAGGGCCGGCTGAAGGGCGGGGGCACCGACCGGCGCGACCATCTCGACCGGGGCGGTGGCTGAAACCGGCTCCGGATCCGGAAACAGCATTCCGGCCGCCGCCAGGGCAGCCAGATCGGCCAGGGCGTCCCGGATCTCCCCTGCCGGGTGGCGGCCCGCCAGCCGCTCTACCACGGCTTCGGCCGCCACCATACCTCCTAAGGGTCCAGCCACCTCCTCCGCCGCCACCAGCACGTCCCAGGCCACCTCGTCCAATTCGTGAACGGCGCCGCTTTCCACATCCAGCCAGAAGCGGCGGCCGCCCATTTCCAACCGGTGGCGGTCCCGCCGGGGACCTACGCGCAAGGGAGTGGGGGCGCCAATGCGCCCCCACTCCCCGCTCCCTGCCGGGCAGGACCAAACCCTGGAGTTCTC
>JAMDAP010000133.1 GCA_023484675.1 Bacillota bacterium | reverse complement strand
TTCGCACCTTTGGAGCCCCAGTGTGTCTTGACCGTGGAGACCAAGGGCATCCCCCTGGCATTGATGACGGCGCGCAGCCTCGGCGTGCCCCTGGCCGTGGCGCGCCACGGCAGCCGGCCGTCGGAGTGGCCGGCGGTCAGCATCAATTACGTTTCCGGTTCCAGCGGCCGGATTCAAACCATGGTCCTGCCGCGCCGCGCTGTCGCTCCGGGCGCACGGGTTCTGATCGTAGACGATTTCATGAAGGCCGGCGGCACCTCCCTTGGCATGGTCGACCTGGTGCGCGAAGTCGACGCCGTGGTGGCAGGTGTGGGCGTGTTGGTGGCAACGGCGGAACCGACAAAAAAGCTGGTCGAGCGTTACGACGCCCTGGTAGTCCTGGAGGAGGGAGCCGAGTCGGGGCCTCGCTATGCGGCCGCGCCGGCGCCCTGGGTACGGACTTTGGCGTGAATGAGCTTGTCGGATTGTCGCGCTCTGCGATATCTTTTGGTGGATCTCCGGCCTCGGGGCCGTCGAATTGGGAGGAAATGTCTCCCATACCCCCGAATCCTCTGACAAGAAATTCCAGAAGGAGGGTTTGGTGTGGAGGTAACGGATGTTCGGGTCCGGAAGGTGGCGGCGGAGGGACGCATGCGCGCCTTCGCTTCGGTGACGCTGGATGATCAGTTTGTGGTGCACGACATCCGCATCATCAATGGCGAGCATGGACTGTTTGTAGCCATGCCCAGTAAGAGGCTGCCCAGCGGCGACTATCGGGACGTGGCACACCCCATCACTTCGGCCATGCGCCAACTGGTGCAGGACCGGGTCCTGGCGGCTTATAACCAGCAGGACGAGGAGGATTCAAAAGCCAGCTAATCCCGGAACCTTTCGATTCGGCGAGGAGGAGCGTCCCGGGCGCTCCTCTTTTATTTGGGTGCCGCGGAGGCCAGTGTGGTGGCGCGCGCCAGGAAAGCCCCTTGACCTCATGGAATATATGGCATACAAATGCGTATGCAGGATACCATAACGCAGATAAGGAGGCGCGGGCGTTGCAACAGATCGTCGCCGCCGTCTTGGCGGCGGGGCAGGGCACCCGCCTGAAGTCGGAGCTCCTCAAGGTGCTGCATCCGGTGGCGGGGCGCGCTATGGTCAGCCATGTCGTGGAGGCAGCCAGGTCCGCAGGCGTTAAAGACGTGGTCGTGGTGGTGGGCTACCAGGCGGAGCGGGTGGAGGACGCGTTGGGGATCGGCGTTCGTTACATCCGGCAGGAGGAGCAGCTGGGCACCGGCCACGCCGTGATGCAGAGCGCACCACTGCTGCAGGGCCGTCAGGGCCACCTGCTGGTGCTCTATGGCGACAATCCGCTGCTCCAGCCCGACACTATCCGTGGTCTGGTGCAGCGCCACCTGAGCACGGGCGCGGCGGCCACAACACTGACCGCGATCATGCCGGACCCCACGGGCCTCGGCCGGATCCTCCGCGACGAGCAGGGCCGCTATGTGCGGACGGTGGAGGAGAAGGATGCCAGCCCGGAGCAGAAGGCCATTCGCGAGGTCATGAGCGGCATCTTCTGCTTTCAGATGCCCCTGATTTACGAACTGCTGGGAAAGCTGCGCGTGGACAACGCGCAGAAGGAATATTACCTCACGGACGTCCTTCGACTGCTGGTGGAGGAAGGGCGGACGGTTGAGGTCGAGGTGGCCGCCGATTGGCGAGACGTCATTGGACCCAACACCCGCCGTCAGCTGGCGCAGGCAGAGGCTATCATGCGCGAGCGCATCCTTGACCGGCTGATGGACGAGGGCGTGTCGGTGATCGACCCGGCCTCCACCTTTGTGCACGCCGGTGTGCGCGTGGGGCGAGATACCGTACTGGCTCCCTTCACCTTCCTGGAGGGCTCCACCGTGGTGGGAACGGGGTGCCGCATTGGCCCGTCCGCCCGACTGGTAGACAGCCGGGTAGAGGACGGCGGGGTGGTGGTCGAATCGGTCGTGGAAAAGAGCGTGGTCGGCCAGGGAGCGAAGGTTGGGCCCTTCTCTCATCTGCGGCCCAACTCTGAGATCGGCCCCTGGGCCGAGGTCGGGAACTTTGCCGAGACCAAGGGCGCCCGCCTCGGGGCCGGAACCAAAGCGCACCATCACTGCTACCTGGGCGATGTGGTCATCGGCGAGGGTGCCAACATTGGGGCCGGTGTGGTCACGGTTAACTACAACGGTGTTGAGAAGAACCTGACGGTGATTGGCGACAAAGCCTTCATCGGCTGCAATGCCAACCTTTTGGCACCTCTGCATGTGGGCGAGGGGGCTTACGTGGCAGCCGGCTCGACGCTGGACCAGGACGTGCCGGACGATGCGCTGGCCGTGGCCAGGGCCCGGCAGGTGAACAAGGAGGGGTACGTGCCCAAGCTGCGCGCCAAATACGAGGAGCGGAAAGCTGCGCGTCTGCCCGGACAGGCGGCTCCTGCTGCCGAAACGGGAAAGACCCCGCCCAATCCCTAGCAGGAACGGCGGTAAGGGGCGAGAAATACAAAGGGTGGCGCACAGGCTAACGGGGAGGCAGTTTGGACATGGCAAGGTTCGGGGACGGCCGCCTTAAGATCTTTACCGGGAACGCCAATCCCGAATTGGCGAAGGCGATTGCCGCCCACCTGGGAACGCAGCTCGGGGACATGGAAGTAGGACGGTTTTCCAACGGCGAGATCCAGGTGATGATTAAGGAAAGCGTGCGGGGTCACGACATCTTTGTCGTCCAGCCGACCTCCGGGCCAGTCAACGACAACCTCATGGAGCTTCTGATCATCATGGATGCCCTGAGGCGTGCCTCGGCCCGGCGGATCACCGCCGTAATCCCCTACTATGGCTACGCCCGGCAGGACCGCAAGACCCGCGGCCGCGAGCCCATTACTGCCAAGTTAGTGGCGAATCTGATCACCATGGCCGGAGCCAGGCGGGTGCTGGCCATGGACCTGCACGCAGGGCAGATCCAGGGCTTCTTCGACATTCCCGTCGACCATCTTCAGGGCATCCCCATTTTGGCCGAGTACCTCAGCCGCAAGGATCTGGTGGACCCGGTGGTGGTCTCGCCAGACACTGGTGGCGTACCGCGCGCCGGCGCTCTGGCCAAGCGGCTCGGTGCGAGCATCGCAATTATCGACAAGCGGCGGCCCCGGCCCAACGTGGCTGAGGTGATGAACGTCATTGGCGAGGTCAAGGGCCGCACCTGCGTCGTCGTCGATGACATGATCGACACGGCCGGCACCTTGACTCAGGGTGCCCTGGCCCTGCTGGAACGGGGAGCCAAGGAGGTGTACTCCTGCGCCACCCATGCGATTCTGTCCGGGCCGGCGGTGGAGCGATTGACCTCTTCCCCCATTCAGGAAGTGGTGGTTACCGACACCATCCCCATCGAACTGGAGAAGCGGTTCGACAAGCTGGTGGAGCTATCTGTCGCCAAGCTTTTCGGCGAGGCCATCGTGCGCATCCACGAGGACCTCTCCGTCAGCAAGATGTTTGAGTAATGGCCACGCTCTGCTTGGCCGAGGAGGATCAACGGTGGAAGCGATCAAGTTGAACGTTGAAGCTAGGGAATCCGGTAAGGGGGCGGCCCATCTCGCCCGGCGGTTGGGCTACGTGCCTGGGGTGCTCTACGGGTACGGGGTCAAGAGCGCCACATCTCTGCAGGTGCCGGTCAAGGAGTTCGAGCGCCTGATTGCGGCCGGCGGTGCCCGTCATGTGGTGGAGATGACCTTGGGCGGTAAGAAGTACCAGGTCATGATCAAAGAGATTCAGCGCGATACCCTTAGGAACCAGCCGATTCACGTGGATTTCTACGGCGTTTCCCTGAAGGAGAAGGTGCACGCAACGGTAGCGCTGGTCGTCCACGGGGCCGAAGCGGTAGCCAAGGCGGGTGGTATTTTGGAGCACCAGCTTCACGAAGTCGAGGTGGAGTGCCTGCCCACGGACCTGCCGGATGCCATCCAAATCGACATCGCCTCCCTGGGCGTGGGCGATCATGTCAGCGTCGCCGACATTCAGGCTCCCAAGGGCGTGAAGGTGCTCAACGACTCCGACGAGGTGGTTCTGACCATCGACCACCCGAAGGCGGAGGCAGAGGCCGAGGGGACCGCGGCCCCGGCCAAGGGCGAGCCCGAGCTGGTGAAGTCCAAGAAGGCCGAGGAAGAGTAGGGACAACGTGATCCGCCTAGTGGTGGGCCTTGGAAACCCAGGGCGCAAGTATGAGGGAACCCGGCACAACGCCGGGTTCTGGGTTATTGACGAACTGGCCCGGCGGCAGCGGGTGGCCGTCCTTCAGCGCGCCTTTTCCGGCCTGATGGGGGAGACCTCCCTGGCGGGGGAAAAAGTCTACCTGCTCAAGCCGCAGACCTTCATGAACCGAAGCGGCGAGTCGGTACAGGCGGCCCTCCACTACTACCGCCTGGAGCAGTCCGAGCTTCTGGTGATCTGCGACGACCTGGACATGGTCTTGGGGCGCCTGCGCCTGCGGGCTCGGGGCAGTTCAGGTGGGCACCGCGGGCTGCAGTCGATCATCGAGCACCTTGGATCGACGGAATGGGCCCGACTGAAGATCGGCATTGGGCGCCCCGAGGTCGGGGATGATGTCGTGGAGCACGTTCTGGGCGGCGTCGCCGGCGAAGAGCGGCAAATCCTGGCGGCGGCGGTCCAGCAGGCCGCGGACGCGGTCGAATCGGCCCTGGCACAGGGCCTGGAGGCATCCATGAACCGCTTCAATGCCTAGGAGGTCATAGATGGGCCGACCTCTCCCCATACTAACGGGCAGGGAGGGGTGCCCATGCGGGTGCGGTACATCTGTGACCTTTGCGGCGCCATGGTCAGCGACCTGAACCTGGAGGTGCTGGACGAGCAGAAGCTCGGCTTCACTGCCTTGACGCCCGAAGAGCGCGCCGATATAATCAGAGCCGACGGCGCAGGGGGGCTCATCGTGTCCTCCATCTGCGACGATTGCGCTGATACCGGAAGCACCCAGGCCGAGCGGTTGATCCACTGACCGGCCAAAGTGGTCTTCCGGCAATGCCTTTTGGCCGGAGTGTGAATGTGAAGTGTTTCCCGTATAACCGAAGCTCCCGGGAAGGCCAGGTTTGCCCAAACCTGGCCTATTGGGCATGCCGCCGCGGTGCGGTCCGCCACCCGGAAGGAGGAGTCCGGTGAGTGCTGAAGCCCTTCTGCAGCATCTGAAGGTTTCCCCGGAATACCAGTCCCTCCTGGAAGGCCTGCGCCGAGGCTATCACGAGCAGCAGGTGTACGGCTTGTCGGGCTCCACCAAGACCTATCTGTCGGCAGCTTTGCGCCAGGCCACGGGCCGGCCGGTCCTGTACGTGACCGCCACCGCCCAGGGAACAGAACGCGTGCGTGAAGACCTTCGCACCTGGCTGCCGGGGCAAAGGGTCCATGTCTTTCCGGCTATGGACCTGCTGCCCTTTGACGTCGCGGCCCACAGCCCTGAGGTGATGGCGCAGCGCCTGGGCGTCCTGGAGAGCCTGGCCCAAGGCGAGGAGGTCGTCGTGGTGGCGCCGGTGGCGGCCTTGCTGCGCGGCCTGGCACCGGCCGAGCTGTTTGTGTCTTCCTGCCTCACCGTGCGGATGGGGGA
>JAMDAP010000110.1 GCA_023484675.1 Bacillota bacterium | reverse complement strand
AAGTGCTGTGATTGACCGTGAGATCGGGTTTGATAACCTGAACACGGTCATTTTGATTTCCTCGCCCATGCACATGCGACGGGTGAAGCGGGCTTTTGCCACCCACTGCCCCCGCCACGTCAAGCTCCTGTGCATTCCTGACGACCGTGAGGACGCCAACAAGAGCAACTGGTGGACTGACACAGCTTGGCGCGAATCTGTCCTGCGTGAGCTGGAGAAGGTCCGTGACTACGCACGCAAGGGTGAAATTTAGGCTCTGAGCCATAAAATGAGCGTCCCGGGCCACTGCCCGGGACGCTTTGTATTTTCATTCGCTCCCCACTCCCATTGCGGACCTAGCGGGCGGGAGCGGCGGCCTTCTGCAGGAGACCCACGGCCTCCACCAGAGCGGTGTTGGCGCGACCCGGTTCGCCTGCGTTATTCCACATCTGGCCGATAGTTGACAGCATCTCCGCCTGACGCGCTACCTGGCCGGCCTCGGCAAAGGCCAGCGCGGCCTGACGGTACAGGGCCTCGGCCTCATTGTAACGGTTGCGGGCGGCGTGGACCCCGGCCAAGGTGGCCAAGATCTCGCCTTCTTCCTGCATGCGGTTCTCGCCCTTCACCAGCCGAAGGGCCTCGGTGCCGTACTGCTCAGCCTCCGCCAAGCGGCCCACCCGCAGGTAGTAGCGGGCCAGTTCGGCGTAGGTGTAACCGCTGCGCGAGATGCTGCCCGGATCCTGACGGCGCAGGCGTAGGCTTTCCTCATAATGCGGCAGGGCCTGATCCCAGCGGTCCTGACTGGCGTACAGCCAGCCAATATTGTTGTGCATGTCGGCCAACAAGCTCTTTTGCTGCTCGGCCTGGAAGATATCCAGGGCCTTCTGCGAGTATTGCAGGCTAAAAGCAAGGTCACCGCGCTCCTGGTAGGAAGCGCCGAGGTTCATGAACAGGCCCGCCGCCGCCTTGGGGTCGGACACCTGCTCGGCCAGCTCCACGCCCTTTTCGTACCATTTGGTGGCTTCCTTCATGTCGCCGAGCGCCTGGCAGGTTGCCCCCAGGCTGGAGAAGAGTTGGAGCTTCAACTCAGCGTCAAACTGCGCCATCTGATCCATGTACTCCAAGGACTTCAGGTAGTGGTCCTGGGTCCGTCGCAAATCCTTCTGAAGGTGTGCCACACGGCCCAAATGGATCTCCAGCTCAGCTAACCGGTCCGTGGCACCGGCCCGATTGAAGTCCTCCCCGGCCCGTTCCAGATGCTCCACGGCATCGTCGGGATTGTCCCGCAGCAGTTCGGCAAGACCAAGGGCCAGCTCGCACTCGCCCCGAAACCGCAGTTCTGGCGAGAGGTTCAAGGTCTGCATGGCCTCGACGGCCGCGTTGTAGGCACCATTGGCGTCACTCTGCAGGCGAAAGGCCCGGCTGCGTGTCAGCTGCACCTGTACGAGCCGGTGCGTTTCGCCCGGCTCGCCCAGTAATTGGCTGCGCGCCACCTGCAATTTGTTGGCCAGGTACTCCAAGGCCTCCGAAGACGGCTGCGCCTTGTCGTTTTCAAGCAAGCTGAGGAATCCCTTGGTATAGCGGGGCTGGGCTACTTCCTCCAGCGTCATGCCACGGACGCGTTTGCGGATATACCGCAGTCTTTGACCGAACGTGGTCGGCATCATCTCAAACACCATGGCGCCCCCTCCTCCTACGGTTAAAATAGCATAACGAGGGGGCTCCGCTCAACATCTTTACGAAAATGTTCATCGCGCGTAAACGACTGCAATAATGTGCAATGCCTGCCACTAGCTTACAGGGGCAGGGACAGCTGTATCGGATCGCCGGGATGCAGGAAATGCGCCACCTGCAGACCGATCAGGCGAACCCGGTGCTCCGCATCTACCTCCAGGCGGGCCAACAGGTCTTCGGCCGCGGCGTAGAGCACCAGGGGTTCGTCAGTGGGTTCAGGCAGGGTGAGCGAGCGGGTCTGATTACGGAAGTTATCGTAGCGAAGCTTGACGGTCACTGTCTTGGCCTTCATTCGCTCCAGGCGCAGGCGGGCCGCCAAGTCATCGGCGTACTCGCGCATGACCTCCAGCAGAGTATCAAGCCGCGCCTGATCCACATCAAAGGTGGTCTCGGCACCGATGGACTTGGTTTCATGTTCCGGCTGCACGGGCCGGTAGTCCACGCCTCGGGCCAGCAGCACAAGCTCGTGGGCCCGGCGGCCCAGGACCGGCTCCAGGCGGCGCTCGCCGGCTGCCAGAAGGTCGGCCACAGTATGAATGCCCAGGCTCACCAACAGTTCCTCCGTGCGCTCGCCCACACCCCAGAGGTGGCGGACCGGCAGCCCAGGCAAGAGCTCGGCAGCGCGGTATTCGTCGATGACCATGAAGCCATCCGGCTTGTTCCAGTCCGAAGCCAGCTTGGCCAGGAACTTATTATAGGACACACCTACTGAGGCCGTCAGCCCAGTCTGCCGGCGAACAGCCTCCTTCAGCTGCCTCCCAATGTGCACGCCGTCCTGGGGGCTGACGTCGAGAAAGGCCTCGTCGAGGGACAGGGGCTCCACCCGATCGGAGAACTGCCTCATGATCTGGCGAATCTGTTCGGAAGCGCGTTGGTATTTGTCGAAACTGGGACGGACGAAGACGGCCTCCGGGCACAGCCTCTTGGCCTGCCGCGATGGCATGGCCGAGTGCACGCCAAAGCGCCTGGCTTCGTAGGAAGCGGTGGAGACGACGCCGCGGGAGTCGGGCCGGCCGCCAACGACCACTGGCTTGCCGCGCAACTCGGGACTGTCCCGTTGCTCCACAGCGGCGAAGAAGGCGTCCATGTCGCAGTGGATGATGGAAAGCAAGCACTTCACCTCCGCCGATGCCGGGCCGACAGGCTGGGGATCAGAGACCCTGCGGGTGCCTCCGCCTCAGCGGCGGCCGCCCAGCTGTGATACCAGACGCCGGAAGTGCTCGCCGCGTTCCTCAAAGTTGCGATACATATCATAGCTGGCGCAAGCCGGGCTAAGCAGTACCACGTCACCGTCGCGGGCCATCTCGCTGCCCCTGGTCACCATCTCGTCAAGGCTGTGGCCGCGCACGATGGCAGGTCCGCCCTGGCCGCCGTGCTTCGCGGCGGCTCGCCGTACCGCCTGCTCGATCAGGTCGGCGGTCTGGCCGAGCAGCAACAGAATCCGGACCTTGCCCAGCATCGCTTCTGCCAGTTGGTCGAAGGGCAGATGCTTGTCGTAGCCGCCGGCGATCAGGAGCAGGCGGGCGGGCTGCCCCTCGCCCGCCCCCAGGGTGTGCAGCGCGGCCAGGGTGCGGTCCGGCGCGGTGGCGATGGAGTCGTTGATGTAGCGGACACCGTCCAGTTCGCGCACCAACTCCAGGCGGTGGACTACCCCGGGAAAGGCGATGATGGCTTTGGCTGCCTCCTCCGGCCTGGCCCCCGTCAGACTGGTGGCCGCCACCGCCGCCAGCACGTTCTCCAGGTTGTGCAGGCCGAGGATTTTAATCTGCCCGACCTCCGCCACCGCCCGGTCGCCTTCCTCGCCGCGAACGACAATCTCTCGGCCCTTAACGAAGGCTCCCCGCTCCACTTCCCCCAGGCGGCTGAACCAAACCACCCGGCCGGGGCACTCGGCAGCCATGGCCCGGGTCTCGGGGCGGTCGGCGTTGAGGACGGTCAGGTCATCGGGGCGTTGAAAGCGGAAGATGTTCTTCTTGGCCTCGATGTACTCCGCCATGGAGGCGTGCACGTCCAGATGATTGGGGCTGACGTTGAGCACCACACCGATGGGGGGGCTTTGCGACAGCAGCTGCAGCTGGAAGCTGGACAGCTCCAGCACCACCTGGCCTCCGGGGGGGATGGACTCGACGGTTTCGACGAGCGGGGTGCCGATGTTGCCGCCGACGAAGGTGGGCCGTCCCGTGGCCTTCATGATCTCCCCCGCCAGGGAAGTGGTGGTGGTCTTGCCGGCGCTGCCGGTGATGCCCAGAATCGGAGCCCGGCAGAGCTCAAAGACCAGGTGGACCTCGCTGGACAGGATGGTGCCCGCCTCCTGTGCCGCTTGCACCAGCGGCAGGGACTTGGGCAATCCCGGGGCCAGGAAGGCGATGGGAAACCGCGCCAGCCCGTCCAGGTAGCCGGAACCCAGCCGCAGCTCCAGGCGGCCGGAATCTACCCCCGCCTCTTCCGCCAGGGACGACAGTTGCCGATAGCGATCACCCAGCTGCTCCGGCGTCTTGGCGTCCATGGCCGTCACCAGGGCGCCCCGTCGAAGCAGAAAACGGATGACGGCCAGGTTGGAAATGCCGAGGCCTACCACGGCTGCCCTCTGACCGGGCAGGCACACAGCCAGGGCCGGCTGTGGCGCCGGCCCTGGCTGATTAGATGGCTCCTGACGCATGTCTGATACCACCTTTGCCTTTACGCCGAGGCTGTCTGAAGCACCCGCTTGATGCGCCCCAGCCCCTCCCGGAGCAGGTCCTGGCGGGTGGCGTAGGAGATGCGCACGTACCCCGGCGCGCCGAAGCCGCCGCCCGGGACGACGGCCGCGCCCGCCTGGGCCAGCAGCACTTTACAGAGCTGGTCGCTGGAGTCGATGCGCTGGCCGGCGATAGTCTTCCCCAGCAGGCCGGAAACATCCGGGAAAACGTAGAAGGCCCCCTGCGGCACCCCGGGCAGATCGAAGCCCGGGAGCTCCCGCACCAGTTTGACGGTCAGGTCGCGCCGTTCGGAAAAGGCTTCCACCATCCGCGCGATGGGGTCCTGCGGCCCCTTGAGGGCGGCGATGGCCGCCTTCTGGGTAATGGAGGACGCGTTGGAGGTGGAATGCCCCTGCAAGGCCGACATGGCCTTGGCCAGATCAAGTTCGGAAGCGGCATAGCCCATCCGCCAACCGGTCATGGCGTAGGCCTTGGAGAAGCCGTTGATGACGACCGTGCGCTTCTTCATCTCCGGTCCGAGGGACGCGATGCTGACATGCTCCGTGCCGTCGTAGACCAGTTTTTCATAAATCTCGTCGGCCACCACCACCAGGTCTTGGGCCAGGGCCAGCTCAGCGATGGCCTCCAGCTCCCGGCGGGAGTAAACGGCACCGGTGGGATTGCTGGGGCTGTTCAGGATGACCAGACGGGTCCGCGGGGTTAGCTTTTCCCGGATCATGTCCGGCGTCATCTTGAACCCGTCCCGAGCCGTGGTTTCCACTGCCACCGGAATGCCGCCGGCCAGCTTGATGATTTCGGGGTAGCTGACCCAGTAGGGGGCCTGCAGAATGACCTCGTCGCCTGGCTCGCACAGAGCCATGAAAACGTTGTAGAGGGAATGCTTGCCTCCGTTGCTGACCACGATCTGGTCCGGTGAGTAGGCAAGGCCGTTGTCGGCTTCCAGCTTTTCTGCAATGGCCCGACGCAGCTCGCTGATGCCGGCCACGGCGGTGTACTTGGTGAAACCTGCCGCCATGGCCTGAATCGCGGCGTCCTTGATGTGCTCCGGGGTGTCGAAGTCCGGTTCCCCAACGCTGAAGTTGATGACGTCCTTGCCTTCCTGCAACATCTGCTTGGTCAGGCTGTCGACGGCCAGGGTCGGCGATGGGCTTATGGCGCGAACTCGGGTGGAAAGCCGCAATTCCCTTCACTCCCAGGAAGAAGGCTGATGATTTGCAATCCGGCGGCCCAA
>JAMDAP010000031.1 GCA_023484675.1 Bacillota bacterium | reverse complement strand
CGACATGGTCAAGGCCGTGGACCGCGAATTGGTCATTGGCGACCTGCGGCTGGTGCGCAAGTCCGGCGGCAAGAGCGGCCTCTGGCAGCGGCCGGGGGAAGAGGGCTAGACACGACAGCCCCTGAGGAGCGTGCCGCTTTGACTCAACCCTCCGACCTTTGGAGACACCGCGATTTCCTCAAGCTTTGGACCGGACAGTCTATCTCCGTCCTAGGCTCCATGATTGGACGCATTGCCCTGCCGATGCTCGTCGTGCTGGTGCTGGATGCCACGCCCCTGGAGATGGCGTTTTGCACGCCCTGGAGGTGGCGCCGGGGCTCCTCATCGGCCTCTTCGCCGGCGTCTGGGTGGACCGCCTCCGGCGGCGCCCGCTCATGATCTGGGCCGACCTTGGCCGGGCCTTGCTGCTTGGGTCCATTCCCCTGGCCTACGTCCTGGGGCATCTGACGCTGGTCCAGGTCTACGCCGTCGTCCTGCTGATCTCGGTCCTGACCCTGCTTTTCGAAGTCGCCTACCAGTCCTACCTGCCGGACCTGGTTCCGAGCGATGCGCTGGTGGCCGCCAACAGCCGGCTGCAGGCCAGCTTCTCCGTCGCTGAGATCAGCGGCTTCAGCCTGGGCGGGGTGTTGGTCCAACTCCTCACCGCCCCGCTCACGGTGCTCTTCGATGCCCTGTCTTTCCTGGCTTCCGCCGTCTCCCTGGCTTCTGGCGCGTGTCCGAGTGGACCTTTCAGCTCGTGGGCACGCTGCTCGGGCGTGTTCTGGGGGAACTGGTGGGGCTGCGTGGAACCCTTGTAGTAGCGGCGCTGGGCAAGCTGATGGTGCCAGTCTGGCTGTACGCCGCCTCCGTCCACACAGCGGTGCCGGCCGAGGCGGCAGAGCAGCGCGCCTGAACCCTTCGTTTTAGGCGTAACCCTTCGGCCCGCATCGGCGTCTTTCTGGTTAGAGCCGCAGGGTTGCACACCCTTGGTTCGAGGGGGCAAAGCGAAGGGCATGAGGATGTTGCGCTTCCGATTGGGGTTCACGGCGTTCCTACTGGTTTTGGTTCTTCTACTGACAGGATGCGGTCGGGCCCCGGCTCAGGTCACGGCCCCCCAGCCCGCGACGCCGGCCCTGCTCGCCGTCCAGATGGTGGACGAGCGGCGAGGCTGGGGCGTCACCCCAAGTTCGATCCTGCACACGAGCGACGCGGGCGCTACCTGGGCCGCATCAACACCGCCCGGCGTGAAGGACCTCGGTTCGGCCGATGCTTCCTTCCTCGGCGCTGACCACGGTTGGGTGGCCGTCGGCGGCGCATCATCCACAACGGTGTACCGCACCTCCGACAGCGGCAAGACCTGGACCAAGGTGGATATCCCGGTGGATGGCGGTCCGCAACTCCACTTTCTTGACGTCGACCACGGGTGGATGATGGTGCACCAGGGCGTCGCCATGTCCAGCGAGAGGGTCACCCTCCTCAGAACGGCGGACGGCGGCGCCACGTGGATGGCAGCCGCTGTAGCAGGGCCCGACGACGATTCTCACGGCGTCCCCTTTGGCGGGGACAAGACCGGCATCGGCTTCCGCGACAAGGATCGTGGGTGGCTCACGGGCTTCGAACCCGTACCAGGACGCGCCTACCTCTACAGGACGGACAACGCGGGACGCACCTGGAAGAAGCAGGACCTGCCTGTTCCTGCTGCGTTCCGGGAAGCCATGCTGACCACGTACCCGCCCCTGTTCTTCAGCGCCAGTGACGGCCTGCTGCCCGTTATCGTGGCAGGGGAGCAGGAGTCCAGGGTCTTCTACATCACTGGCGACGGCGGAGCAACCTGGACGGCAGCGTCGCCGGTTCCTTCCACTGTCGACAACCGTTCGGCCTGGAGCTTCCCAGATTTGCAGCACGGCTATGCCCTTGCGGGGGGCAAGCTCTACCGCACCACGGACGGGGGCGAGACCTGGCTTGCGCTTACTCCCAATACCGACCTCTCAGGCGTGACGCACCTCGACTTTGTCTCTCCACAGGTTGGCTGGGCGATGGGCCCGGGTCTTCTCCTCAAGACCACCGACGGCGGCCAGAAGTGCGCCGCACCCGTGAGTCAAGGGAAATGGCAGCTACAACGCCGGCGGGAAGTCTGCCGGTTTTCGCCCCGCCACGGCGATGGACACGCCGCCCTCCCAGTCGTAGAGCGGGTTTTCCAGCAGCCAGCGGAAGCGGGTCTCCGAAAGGGCGATGAGTTCCTCCACGTTGCCCACCACGTACTCGACGTTTTTGACGCCAGCCGCTTGTGCCTTCTGCCGAGCCCGCTCGATGAAACGAGCGTCCAGATCCAGCCCGGTGACCCGTCCGGACGCGATCCCCTCCGCCAGGTAGGGGGCGAAGGTGCCGGGGCCGCAGCCCACCTCCAGCACGCTCACGCCTGGCCGGATGCCCAGGTAGTCCAGCAGCAGGGGCCGCCACTCCGGTTTGAAGCGGCAGGTCCTAGACAGCTCCAGGGTTTCCGCAGGTTGGATGCGGGACCAGTCGAAGTCGGCCATCGGGGTCACCTTTCCGTGGTATTCAGTAGGGGCTGGTGGCCGTCAAGTCCGGGATAAACCGAAAGTCCTTGACGTTCCGAGTGGACAACGGTACGCCAAGGGCTATCGCTGTTGCGGCTATGATTGCGTCGAAGGGCGCTAGGCCGTGCGACCTGCGGAAACGGGCCAGCAGCAGACCAGCTTGGTGCGCGATTTTGGGCGTGACGTCAATGGTCTCAACCAACCTCAAAACCATTTCGATCTGGGCCTGCTCGGCGGCCGTCACGCGCTCACCGGCAAGTAGCTCAGTGTGGGTGATGGAGCTGACAATCCCCAGGAGTGCCCCTTCCTCCAGGCCCACAAGATAATTCGTGGCAGGTTCGTGGCCTTTAAGATGGTCAATGATGACGCTGGTGTCCAGCAGCACCCCTTTCACCGGTCTGACTCCTCAAACCGACGGTCATCGGCATGACGCAGATCCCTGAGATCAAAGTCATGATCCTTCCACAGTCCGGCCGTTTTCCGGATGATGCCTTCTTCCGTTTGCTTAGCACCCAGCGCCTCTACAAGGATGCGGTTCCCTTCACGGGACACGACGAGATAGTCGCCGCTCTTAATTCGAAGGGCTTTGCGGAGGCTGGCCGGTATCGTCATCTGGCCTTTTGAGGTTATTCTTGTGACCTGTCTGTCCAAGAGTCACACCCCTGACGTAAGAATTTCTTACCCCATTATACCACTTTCCTCGAACGCTTCCAGCACGACAGGTATTCTAGGATGGAGTCTCAGAGGGGCTGGCGGCGCGAGTTGCCGGGTGACCCAACCACCAAAACACCACGAAAAAGGCTTAGGGGGCAGAACTGCCCCCTAAGCGTCCCATAATGCGCCAACACTGACTCTACCTCACGACAGTTCTCTGCTCGCCCTCCGTGATCCCGGTGATGGTCCAGATTCCGGTGGTCTTGGCCCCCTCCTGCTGGGTGAGTTCGATGGTGTAACCCTTCCCGCCGCGAAGGACGAAGGCCTGAGCCTTGGTGCCCTGCGGCGTCGCTTTGGCGGAGTTCAGCTCCTCGGCGGTGAAGCCGAACATGCGGCCGTCCCACCGTACGACCTTGACCGGGTCGGCACGCCAGGTCTCAATCCCCTTGTCCGCCCGCTCCTGGAGGTACTTGGCCCGCTGCGGGTCGGGCAGCACCGGGTAGTCACCGTAGAAGCCGCGATCCATGGGCTCCAGCATGAGTCCTTCGTCCAGCAGGACGTCCTTCCTTCCTTCGACCAGGACCTGGACCTTGCTGATGCCGGGAATCTCCGTCAGGCTGAGGCGCAGGCTTTGCATACCCATGGCCACGCCCGCCGCGCCGCGGAGGTTCTCCAGCTCCTTACTCAGGTCAACATAAGCCACACCGTTCTGGATGTTAACGGGCTGGACAAGCTTAACGTCAGCCGGAAGGGTGCGGTGCAGATTCGGGTCGGCGGGACCGGCCAGCAGTTCCTTGACTACCTGGGTGGCCAGGGCGCCGCCCTCGGCCTCCGGAATCTGGCGTGCTTCTGGAATGACGTGCTGGGCCTGCCAGTCGGCGAAAAACAGGGCAGCGGTGACGGTCCGGGCCGGTGCGGTTCCGCCGGGGTTGCTGGGGACGGGCAGCTCACCGCTGGGGGCCGGCTTTTTGGCCAGACCGCAGCCGGCTCCAACGGCAGCGAGTGCCAGTATGAGGACCAGCAGCAGCAACGTAAGACGCAGCCCCTTGACCAGACCGGATTCATCGTCCACGACCAGGACGTGCTTCACGGACCTCACCTCCCGATTCCAAGGCCTCCGTACGCTTCGATTGCAGAGTAAATGATTTCGAGCGACAGCCCGGAGTGCATGGCTATGCGCGCAGCCCATTCTTCCTCCGTGGTGCATGGCTCCTCGAAAACAGGGCCGTCATCCAGGTTCCAGAAGCTCGCGCCTCTATCATACTCCCAATGCTCGCGCTTTCTGTTGACGGGGTGGGTCAGCAGCATCTCGCAAGAAGGTTGTCGTAAAAGGTTCTGTGAGTGGTCACAGGCCTTCGCCAGCACCTCGCCGGCAAGAGGGTTCAGATTGTAGACTTGCCGTGCAATCTTCCCGCTGCTTCGACGGTACGAGATCTCCAGGTGCCGGTCCGTGCGATCGATACGGACCAGTCGCCCGGGGAAAAACCCCGCATGCCAGTCACCCGAAAAGTCCGAACCCAGCGGGTCCATGAGAACGGGTTCAAGCCACTGGTCCCCAAGGTCACAAAGGTACTCCCGTCCCCGATGGTCTGAGGCCACGACCGCCACATGGGCCTCTGGCGTCTCCAAGTCGTGACCCGCCACGAATGCGCGAACACCAGCCTCAACGAAGGCATGCTGCAGCCACACGGCGAGGTCGAAGCAATTGCCCCCGGCGCCGAGCGACTGACGATGTTCGATCATCTCTGCCACAGTCCGCTGCCGCGGGTGGCCGCCGGACCGGCGGTACCACCATCCCTTGGTGAAGGTCTCCATCGGAATGCCCTGAAAGCGGTTCCAGACCTGGCGGATCGTCTCCGGCGCGTGCATCGGCGCCCGCTCCCTTTGTCCCAGCTCCTTCGGTCATGAAGGGGTTCAACGCGGGGCCAGTTCAGACCTTGTCCCCCACCCAACCGAGAACCGTGAGCCCTTTCGCTACCAGGTGGTCCCCGGCAGCCGAGGGGCCCGGGACGTCCCAGCGCATGGGCGTTCCGTGGGGCGGGCTCGGCTTCTCCCGGTCTGGGCTTGGAACCACGTGGCGTGCAGAATCGCCTCCCTGCGGCCTAGTCTTGACCAGTGCGCCGGGCCTATGCGGCGCCGTTCGCAGGTCCAAGGGGATCCTGTGACTCAAGCGCCTGGCCCAGGGAGGATTGGGCCGAACCGCCGCCGAAGCATGCCGAATCCTTGACGTTGGGCCGGGATCGGAAGGGAGGCGGTCGCCTTGCGGGTGGCGGTAACGGGTGCGACGGGCTTTTGGGGTTCCAACCTGAAGGAGTTTTCTGGCATGGATTTCACAGGCAGACATATACTAGTAGAGTGATTCCTAAATCTTGACAATTGGCATGAGGAGTGGTATGCTGGAAGTAGCCTATCAGCGAAGGAAGATGTTGCATGCCCGCCCAGGCCAAGACCTTGACCCTGTCCGATGAGGACCGCCGCCACTTGGAACAGGTCCGGGATTCGCGCACAGCGCAAGTCCGGCGCGTCGAGCGAGCGCGTATCCT
>JAMDAP010000148.1 GCA_023484675.1 Bacillota bacterium | reverse complement strand
CTATAACCACTGCAGCCCGGTGGACCCCACCCAATACACGGTGCTGGTTTGCCTGCATTGTGGCTACGCTGCCTCCGACGCCAGCTTCACCGAGCTGACCCCGGCGGAGAAGGCGCTTTTGACCAAGGCTTTGGCCGGGCGCAGCCCCATTGCGGATCTGACCGGCCAGCGCGACCACGCAGCCGCTCGCGCCGCTATGGAGCAAGCCCTGTTTTGCGCCCAGGCGCGCCACGCCAAGCCGTCGGTCCTGGCCGGCCTCTATCTGCGCACCGCCTGGGTGCTGCGGTCGGCGGGGGACCCCCAGGAAGCGGAATACCTGGGCAAGGCCCTGGAAAACTACCGCCAGGCCTATCAGTCCGAGCCCCTACCGCTGGGAAAGATGAGCGAATTGACCCTTACCTACCTCATTGGCGAACTGGCCCGACGGGCCGGCAACCTGAACGAGGCTGTCAATTGGTTTTACCAGGTTGTCAACTCTCCCGATGGGGCCAAGGAGCCTCAGATTCTGAACATGGCTCGGGAGCAGTGGCGGCTTGCGCGGGAGCAGGCCGAAGCCGCCCAGGGAGGCTCGTCCCAGGCAGGGGCGCCGGCCCAGGCAGGGGCGCCGGCCCAAACCGCAGCACCGGCCGTGACCTCACCGGCGGCGCCCGTGGCTGGGCCGGAAGAAGCGGCACCCGCCGCGGCAGCCCCGACCACAGCGGCACCGCAGCCAGCCGAGGCACCGGTCCCGCCGCCGCCGGCCAAGGTGCCAACAGCTCTCAGCCTCTACCGGGACCAGGTGGACTGGGCCCGCCGCGTCGCCAACCTCTGCGCCGGCAAGAACCCGCGCCTGGACCTGGCGGCGGTGGTGCGGGCCAGCCTGCAATTGGTGCAGGATCTGGACCCCACCGAATTGGTCGCCGAAGATGAGGACGGCTTGACGGAGAAACTGCGGGCCGCCCTGGCTCGCTCCTAGGGAGGGTTGGCACCAGTTATGACTCAATCCGCACACCGCATCGGCATCCTGACCGGGGGAGGCGACTGCCCCGGCCTGAACGCCGTCATCCGGGCCGTCGTCAAGACGGCTGAATCCCACGGTCTGGAGGTCATGGGCGTGGAGGACGGTTTCCACGGCCTGATCTTTGGTCAGGCCCACCCCCTGTCAACCAAAGACGTCAGCGGCATCTTGCCGCGCGGCGGCACCATTTTGGGCACCAGCAACCGGGACAACCCCTTTGATTATGCCAGCGAGGAGAACGGCCAGATCGTCAGGCGGGACCTCTCCGACCAGTGCGTCGAGAACCTCAACCGCTGGGGCGTGGACGCGCTGGTCATCATTGGCGGCGACGGCTCCATGACCATCAGCCGGGGCTTGGCCAAGAAGGGCGTGCGTTCCGTTGGCGTGCCCAAGACCATTGACAACGACCTGGCGGCCACGGACCAGACCTTCGGCTTCGACACCGCCCTGGTGACGGCCACGGAGGCTCTGGACAAGCTCCACACTACCGCCGAGTCCCATCACCGTTGCATGGTGCTGGAGGTCATGGGCCGCTACGCCGGGTGGATCGCCCTGGAGTCCGGCCTGGCCGGCGGTGCCGACGTCATCCTTATACCCGAGATCCCCTTCGAGATGCGCCACGTCGCCAACAAGATCAAGAGCCGTCAGGCCCAGGGCAAGAAGTTCAGCATCGTGGTGGTGGCCGAGGGAGCCACCCCCAAGGGGGGCCACCAGGTGGTGCAGCAGATGATCGCCACCTCCGCCGACCCGGTGCGCCTGGGAGGCATCGGCAACCTGGTGGGCCGCCAGGTGGAAGAAACCACCGGGGTGGAGACGCGGGTCACGGTGCTCGGGCACCTGCAGCGGGGCGGGTCGCCCACCCCCTATGACCGCATCCTGGCCAGCCGCTACGGCGTGCACGCCGTGGAGTTGATCCTCAGCGGGCAGTTTGGCCGCATGGTCAGCCTCCGCGGCACGGAGATCACCTCCGTGCCTATTGAAGAAACCGGGAACGCTCGCCGAGTGACTCCTGACGGCGACCTGGTGCGCACCGCCCGGTCCGTGGGCATCTCCTTCGGCGACGGCATCGGCAGCGACGGGCGGCCCGAATAGCTCGGGGCGAGGCCCGGCGCCAGCCGCGGATTATCGCGTGGCGCTGAGGATGAGGGCCACTCCGCCCAGGATCATCAGGGTCTTGCCCAGGTCCAGACGGCCGGCCATGCCCGCCAGACCGAGGGCCGTGACCGTCAGGAAGATGAGGGGGCCGGCGAGGCCCAGCAGGGCATTGACCCGAAACGCCTCCTCCACGCGGATGGAACGGAAGATGAAGTAGGCGCCAAGCAGTTCTATGCCGGCGGACAGCACCCGCACCAGGCCCATGCCGCTGATCAGCCTGTTTTCCACAACGCTCCTCCTTCGTTCAGCGCCCCCGCACCAGCAGGTGGTAGAGGACCGCGGTCACTCCCGAAGCGGCCAGGGGTCCCACCGGCATGCCGCGGAACACCAGGACGCCGACGATCGTCCCGACCATCAGGCCGACGATGATCTCCGGCTTGACCTGCATCAGCTCCACGCCGCGAGCGCTGATGTAGGCCATGGAGGCTCCGCCGAAGACCGCCAGCACGCCGGTCAACGAGGTCAGCGAGCGCAGGATCTGGGCCGGCGTGTAGCGGTTGGTGGTGAAGGGAGTGAGGACCGCAACGGTGAGGAGGATCAGCCCGAGCTGCAGGGACCAGCGGTCCAGAAAGTCCACCACGATCCTTGCCCCCAGGGCCTGAAAGACCAGCACCAGGGCGGCGGCAGACGAGATCAGGGTGTTGTTGAAGAGCAGGCCCAAAGCCAGGATCAGCAACAGGATGGCGTTGTCGGCCAGCATGGGCTCCCCTCCCGGGGAATATCTATGTGCCCGCGGCCGCCGTCATGTGCCTGCCACGGCCGTCAAGACTTGGTGGCGGCTCCCCGAACCGCCGAATAGCCTATGGGCGTGACGGGGCGTGACGGGGCATGAGGCCGGACCCGGGGCTGCACGGCTGATAACCGGCGCCCCTGGCTGTGACGACGGGAGGAGGGCGCCGGGAGTGCAAGGGACCGAAGGGAATAAGGCGTGGCTCGGTGTGTTCAACTTTCCTCTGGTGGGGCGCGCCAAGAAGCCGCGCGACCGCGGCATCACCATGGTCATCGACAAGGGGCTGGGGCTCACCGAGACTCGGGACCTGATGGCGCTGGCATCCGACTACATAGACTTCTTGAAGCTGACCTTCGGCACGTCCGCCTTCTACTCAACGCAGTTGCTCAAGGAAAAGGTGGCCATGGTTCGATCCCACGGCGTGGACATCTATCCGGGCGGCACGTTCCTGGAGATCGCGATGCTGCAGGGCACCCTGGACCAGTTCCTGGACCGGGCCAAAGATCTGGGCTTCTCCACCATCGAGGTTTCCGACGGTACCATCCCCATGACCATGGAGGAGCGCAGGACGGCCATCCTCAAAGCCCAGGGCCGCGGTTTCCGGGTCATCACCGAAGTGGGCAAGAAGGACCCGGCGGAGCGGGTGCCGCAGAGCAAGATCCTGGAGCAGGTGGCCCAGGACTTGGAGTGCGGCGTCTTCAAGGTCATCGTTGAGGGGCGCGAGTCGGGCAAGGGCGTGGTCATCTACGACAAGGACGGGCACGTCGACGAGAACGAGTTGGAGGGTCTGGCCCGGGGCGTGGCCGACACCAACCAGCTCATCTGGGAGGCGCCGCTGAAGAATCAGCAGCAGGCCCTGATCCTACGCTTCGGCTCCAACGTCAACCTGGGTAACGTACACCCCGACGAGATCCTGGCTCTGGAGGCGCTGCGCGTCGGCCTGCGGGGCGACACGCTGAAGGCCAGCCTGCGGGGACCGCTGCTGGTGGGTGATCTCGGCAACGGATCGCTGGGAGCAGGCGTGTGACATGCCGGTTCCCGATGTGGTGGTGGCGGAGTTCTGCCTGTACGAGGCGATCCGGCTGCTGCGGCAAGCCGGGTGGGTGGAGTATGATCCCTCGTTGACCCGCGACCCCGCCCACCTGGCGGAGCGCCTGCAGCGGGCGTCGGCCCTGCTTGTCCGCAACCATACCCAGGTGACGGCCGGCCTGCTGGACAAGGCGCCTCACCTCAAGGTGGTGGGCAGGCTGGGGGCGGGGCTGGACAACATTGACCTGGAGGCCTGCGCCGAGCGGGGGGTGCAGGTGGTCTACGCCCCGGCGGCCAACGCCCTGGCAGTGGCGGAGATGACCCTGGCCCTCGCCCTGACCCTGGCCAAGGACCTGCCTGCCGCTGTGCGCCTCGGCCGCACCGGGACCTGGACCCGTTCCGGCTACCGCGGTTGGGAGCTGGAGGGCAAGACTTGGGGTATCCTGGGTTTTGGCACTATCGGCCGGGAGGTGGCCAAACGGGCCCGGGCCATGGGCATGCAGGTGGTCGCGCACCATCCCCGCAAGGGGCCGGACCATCCGGATTGGACGGCCTCGGGCGTTGCGCCCTTATCGCGGCAGCAGGTGATGGAGCAGGCGGACGTGCTCAGCCTGCACCTGCCGCTAACGGCGGAGACGCGACAAGCCATCGGCGCCGCCGAGTTGGCGTGGCTCAAACCCACGGCGATCCTGATCAACACCAGCCGCGGCGGCGTGTTGGATGAGGGGGCCCTGGCCGACGCCCTGGAAAACCGGCGGCTGGCCGGGGCGGCCCTGGACGTGCGCCAGGTGGAGCCGCCGCCGCCCGGGGACCGCCTGATGAGCCTGGAAAACGTGGTCCTGACGCCCCACCTGGCGGGGTTGACGGAAGAGTCCCAGCGGCGCGTCTGCCTCGGCGTGGCCGAGGACGTGCTGCGCGCCTTGCGCGGCGAACGGCCGGTGTACAGTTGGAGCGGCGGCGCGGCAACGTGGCCGACTGGCAGCAATTTGCTGGGATAGCGACGGCCCCCGAGGCTCATGGTATGTTCGATGCCATGACGTCAAGGGGGCCGTTTTATTTTGAAGGGTTCCACCATGGTCAAGTTCTCCGCCCTGATGAGCGTTCCGTTCATCATGGTGCTGGGGAACTCCATGCTCATTCCGGTCTTGCCGGAAATGAAAGCAGCCATGCACCTGACCCAGCTCCAGAACAGCCTGATCATCAGCGCCTTTTCGGTGCCCGCCGGGATCGCCATCGCTCTGGCCGGATTCCTTTCCGACCGCTTCAGCCGGAAGGTCGTGATTGTCCCCAGCCTGCTGGTCTACGGTGCCGGTGGCCTTGTCGCCGGCCTGGGGGCCTTGTTCCTGCAGGAGTCGGCCTACGGCATCGTCCTGACCGGGCGCGTGATCCAGGGCCTTGGTGCCGCAGGCACAGCGTTTGTGGCTTTGGCCCTGGCTGGGGACATCTTCACCAGCAGCGAACGGTCCAAGGCCCTCGGCCTGATGGAGGCCTCCAATGGGCTGGGCAAGGTGCTGAGCCCAATTTTGGGTTCCCTGCTTGGACTGATCGCGTGGTACGCCCCTTTCTTCCTCTTCGTCCTTCTTTGCGTGCCTGCCGCGGCGGCCGTCTGGTTCATGGTCAAGGAGCCCAAGCGGCAAGCAGCCACGCTCTCCGCCAGCCAGTACTACGGCAAGGTTCTGAGCATCTTCAAGCAGAAGACCGGCTCCCTGCTAGCCTCCTTTTTTGCCGGGACCATGGTGCTCTTTCTGCTGTTCGGCGTGCTCTTCTACTTTACCGAGATTCTGGAGAAGGAGTACAAGATCGAGGGCCTGCCCAAGGGTTTCATCATCGCC
>JAMDAP010000085.1 GCA_023484675.1 Bacillota bacterium | reverse complement strand
GGGGGTTGGTGGCTACTCTGGCCGGGGCTGCGGCCGGCGGTGTGCTCCGGCTGCTGCCACCGGCCCACTTCCTGGGCGGGCGGCCGATATGGCGGGCCCTGGACGACGGCGTCAGGCTTCTGCGGCGCCATCCCCTGCCTCTGCTGCTGCTCGGCGGCTTTGCCGGCGGTCTGGCCGGGAACTTTCAGATCTCGAACCGCTTCTCCGGTCAGATGCCACCGAACCGCCTGGCGTACGAGCTGGAGCGCCTATTCCGCCCCGACCTGCTGGTCACCGTGGTGTTGGTGGCGGCGACTGCGGCCGTGGTCTCTACTTTCCTGGGCCTCACCACCTACCTTCTCTACCAGCGGCTGGCGGCGCCGGACGGCGTATCGGAGCCCCCCCTGTGAGCCGGCGGTTGGCGGCAGAGGACTTCCGGGTGGAGCTGGAGGACCGGGGGCTCGTCCGCATCTGGACCTGGGCGCGTCCGGCCCGCCGAAATGCCTTTCAGCGGGCGGCCTGGGACCTGCTGGCCCAAGAGGTGGAGGCCATGGCGGACGAGATCGCCGAGCCCGGGTCAGGTCCCCGGTGCCTCGTGCTCCATGGCGAGGGCGGGGTCTTCGCCGCCGGTGCCGACCTGACCGAGATGCTCTCCTTTAATGCCGATCAGGCGCAAGGGTTTCTGCATAGTGTGGAGCGGCTTCTCTCCGGGCTGGAGGCGTTGCCGATTCCCGTGATAGCCGCCATGGACGGCGCCGCTTTGGGCGGCGGGCTGGAGCTGGCCCTGGCCTGTGACCTGCGCCTCGCGTCAAAGGAAGCCTCCCTCGGCGTTCCGGCAGCGCGCCTGGGGGCGGTGCTGACGCACCGCCTGGTGGCCCGGCTGGCCCGGGCCATCGGGCCCTCCCGGGCAGCCGAGCTATTGCTGACAGGCCGTCGCGTTTCCGCTCCTGAGGCCTTGCAGATGGGGCTGGTGCAGAAGCTGGCGCCGCCGGGCGAGGTGCTGGCGGCTGCCTTCGATTGGGCCACCGGAGTAGCGGCCAATGCGCCAATGTCCGTCCGCCCGGTCAAGGCGGCCCTGGCGGGCTGGGGCTTACCAGCCGCAGCGGGCGGCTCTCCCGGGGGCGTTCCTTCCGGCGACTCTGCTCGGCGCCTTCCCCCGGAGGAGGTCGAGCGTTTCGTCCGTGGATGTCTCAGCGAAGATTTCCACGAGGGCGCCACAGCCTTCTTGGAGCGGCGGAGCCCGGTGTTTCGTGGCAAATGAGGAGGCCGCGGCATGGTGACAGCGGTTCCCACCTGGGATCGAGCCGAGGAGAACGAACGGGCTTACTTTGCGCTCTTGGCCCAAACGCCTCCCATGGACGGGGCGGCGTTGCTGATCAATCCGAATGTCCCGGCTGTCCTGATCAATCGGGCGATGTCCCTGCGCCTGTCCGACGACAGCCTGGCCCGGGACCTGGACCGGATGGAGGAGCCCTTTCTCAGCCGGCGCATCCCGCCCTCGGCCTACCTGACGCCGGCCTCCAGGCCGCCGGGCCTTCGTCGCGCCTTGCTGGCCAGGGGTTACCGCTCCGAGTACCGGCAGACGGTGATGGCCCACGGCCTCAACCTCGGAAGCGAGAGCGCGGGTGGAGGTGCACCGGTCCCCGCCGGGCTGACCGTTGCCCTGACCACAGGCCCGGCCGAGTACCAGGCCTGGTGCCAGACCTTTCTCGGCGGCTTTGAAGTGCGCCCGGACATGCACGGGGTCATGTACGAAATGAACCTGCGGTCCCTGCGCCAGCCTGGGGTCACCGGCCTGCTCGGGCTGCTAAACGGCCGACCGGTAGCGACCACCTGCCTCTATGTTGCCGGCGACACAGCCGGCCTCTACGCCGTGTCCACCCTCCCCAGGGCGCGCCGCAAGGGCGTCGCCGGGGCCCTGGTACGGCAGGCCCTGGCCATGGCCAAGGCCCAGGGGGCAGCCCTGGCCATCTTGCAGACGGCCACCGGCGGCGATCCGGAGCGGCTCTATCGCTCCCTCGGCTTCAAGGAGCTGTTCGTGGCCGAAGTCCTCACCCGACGAGGACTACAGGGGGGATGATCAGCATGGGCGACCTGGTGCGGGTGGATCGGAACGGGGCGGTGGCCACACTGACGTTGAACCGGCCGGAAAGCTACAACGCGCTGGACCTGGGGATTGGGGATGAACTGGCAGAAGCGGTTGCCTCTGTGGGCAGGGATCCGTCGGTGCGAGCGGTCATCCTCACCGGCGCCGGGAAGGCCTTCTGCTCCGGCGGCGACCTGCGGTTCTTCCAGAACTGGCAGGGGCCCAAGAGCGAGGTCTTCGGCGTCCTGACCCAGCGGCTGCACCGAATCATCCTCGACATTCGGCAAATGCCCAAGCCGGTAATTGCGGCGGTCAACGGCGTGGCGGGAGGGGCAGGGTTCAGCCTGGCCATGGCCTGTGACCTGCGCCTGGCTGTGGATACCGCCAGGTTCAAGCAGGCGTACACATCGGCCGGGTTAGTGCCCGACGGGGGCTGGACGGTCTTTGTCGCCCGTCAGATTGGTCTGGCCAAAGCCTCCGAGTTGCTGTTCCTAGACCCAGTGTTGGAGGCGCAGCAGGCGCTTGACCTCGGGCTTGTCAACCAGGTGGTGCCGGTGGCCGAACTTGGCCGGGCGGCGGGCGAGCTGGCGGCCAGGCTGGCGGGCGGTCCGACTTCGGCCTTCGCCCGGGCCAAGGCGCTCCTCAACCGTTCCCTCCTGGCCGGGCTGGAAGAACAGCTGGAACAGGAGCGCCAGGCGGTTATGGCGTCGGGAGCCACGGAGGATTTCCAGGAGGGGCTGGAGGCCTTCTTCGCCAAGCGGCCGCCCAAGTTCTCAGGGAGGTAGGCCATGATCAGCAGCCCGGGCGATTTTGCCGACTACTTTGAAAGCATACGCAGGCGAACCCTCAACTTCCTGGACCACATTCCTCCCGACCGAATCGACTATTCTCCCCACAAAGGCAAGTTCACCCTGGGAGATCTGATACGCCACGTCGGTTCGGCCGAGGCCATGTTTGTCCGTGCTGTCTTGGATGGAACTTGGGCCTACGGCGGACACGAACGTGACTTGGGTGCCACCCTGGAACAAGCCATTGCCTATTTGAACCGTCAGCATGGAACCGCAATGCTCCGGCTGCGCGCTGCCCCTCCCGACGTGTTGGCGACCAAGCGCCCCACGCTGCAGGGCCACCCGGTGAAGGGCTGGCACCTGCTCATGGCGATGGCGGAGCACGAAGTCCACCATCGTTCGCAGGTGTCCCAGTACCTGGTTGCATTGGGACTGGAGGCACCGCGGATCTTTGGACTCAAAATCGAGCAGGTGGAACCTCTTTAGTTGCACCGACCGCGGTTCTTCAGACCGTCACCGTGTTGCGTTCGTAGATGAGCCGCAGTCCCTCCAGGGTAAGAAAGGGGTCGACCAGGCTGACGGTGCGGGTCTCAGGAGCGATAAGTTCGGCCAGACCGCCGGTGGCGATGACCTGGGCCTTGGGGGCGTTCATCTCGTGGCGCATCCGCGCCACCAGGGCGTCCACCTGGCCGGCGAAGCCGTAAAGGATGCCGGCCCGCATGCTCTCCACCGTGGTCTTGCCGATAACGTTTCTCGGCTTGATCAGATCGATACGAGGGAGTCTGGCGGCCCGAGCGAAGAGGGCCTCCGTCGAGGTCCCCACCCCGGGGGCGATGGCTCCGCCGAGAAATTCCCCATCACCGGCGATGGCGTCGAACGTGGTGGCGGTGCCGAACTTGACGACCACCACGGGGCCGCCGTACTTGGCATGGGCGGCGACGGCGTCGACGATGCGGTCGGCGCCGGCCTCGCGGGGGTTGTCGTAACGGACTTTGAGGCCGGTCTTGACCCCCGGCCCGCCCACGATCAAGGGAGTCACGCCGACGTACTTGCGGGCCACCTGCTCCAGGGTTTGGATGAGGGGCGGCACGACGGTGGAGATGGCCATCGCCTCAAAATCAGCGAAGCAGCAGCCACGGCTGCGGAAGAGTTCATTCAGGAGGATGCCGTACTCGTCCTCCGTTTTGTGGCGCTCGGTGGCGATGCGCCAGTGCTCCACCAGTTTGGGGCCGTCGAAGGCGCCCAGTTTGATATTGGAGTTTCCGACGTCGACTGCGAGTAGCAAGCTCTTGTGCCTCCTGATGATCGTGCGCTGCCGTTGCAGCGGCGGGGTCGAGACCCGCCGCCACAATGCAGGCTCAGCCTATACGGCTACGGCGGCGGGGGTCAGAGGGTGGTGACGGTGCGGGTCGGCGCCGGCGGGCGCTGGCTGCCGAGGGCTCGGGTTACGCCCTGGTAGACCAGGGTGGTGACGGTCATGGCGGCGAAGATCTCGGCCGGGCTGTTGGTGATGCCGATGGTCCAGGCTAGAGGGGCCGGCAGGGCCTTGAACAGAACCCCGAGGCCCAGGACGCCGACGGTGTTGGTCAGGGTGCCGAGCATTGCGGCGAAGCCGGGCGCGCCCTCCTCGCGCCGCCAGAGCAGGTAGAGGACCGCGGCGGTGGCCACGACCGTGCCGGACAACATCAGGCCGAAGGAACTGGTGGCCATGGCGCCGCCCCGCAGGGCTGCCCAGGCGGCGAAACCCAGCCGCCCCGCCAGAGCCGCCAGCAGCAGGGCTGTAAACCCACGGGCCCAGCGGGAACGGGCCAGCCGGAAGCCGTAGGCGGCGACCAGCCCGATCAGGATGCGGGGGACGAGAGCGACCAGCGGGTTGAGGAAGAGGGCCTTGGCGATGGGCGTGCCGGTGGCGGCCGCCTGGTACATGGAGAAGCCGCCGAAGATGGCGCCCACCGCCGCGCCCGCCGCCGGGCCCTCCAGCACGCCGGCCAGGATGACGGGCAAATGCATAATGGTCGCCCGTACCGGCGGAATGGGGATGAACCCGATTCCAGTGAGCCCCATGACCACGGTCAGAGCTCCCAGCATGCCGACGACGACCATCGAACGGGTCTTGGTATGCAATTCGAGCACCTCCGTTCCAGTTCCCAAAGGGATACCGGACGATGTGACGCGGCCGCTTCGCATTTTGACAGGCGAAGCCGCGCGCGCCCGAACCTCTGGGCCGGCGCCCGCCGCCGGTGCAGGGCTCGACTCCCCGTACCGTGCCGGTTCTGTTCCGTCGCCGGATGCAGACCGCGGCTGGCGCTTTCAGTTACATTTTGCCACAGGAAGCCCATCTGGGCAACAGATGGGTGAGTCAGTCACGGGCCAGCGTCAACACCTGGCATTTCCTTCGCTCGCGAGGGATCATACGATGCAGAAGGATATACTTTTTCTAGCCGATTTTGACCGGCCGTTTGGGCAGTTGGCCGGTCTGGGCAGGAAGTTGGCCCGTCGGTGACGAATCCAGGTTTGCTTTCGCGCCATTGTTGGGCAAAGACAGAAAACTCCAAGGCAAGGAGGCCTGGCCCATGGCCCTCACCGAGAAGGCCCTGTCCAAGAGCCGTTTTGCCACGATCTCGGACCGCGAGATCAAGCAGGCATACCGGCCGGAGGACGCGCCCATCCGCTATGAGCGGGACCTCGCCGACCCGGGGCAGTACCCCTACACCCGCGGCGTCCACGAGACCATGTACCGCGGCAAGCTCTGGACGATGCGTCAGTTCGCCGGCTTCGGCACGGCGGAGGAGACCAACCAGCGCTTCAAGTTCCTCCTGGAGCACGGGCAGACCGGCCTGTCCACGGCCTTCGACCTGCCGACCCTGCTGGGGTACGACTCGGACCACGACTTCGCCCGCGGCGAGATCGGACGCGAGGGCGTGGCCATCGAC
>JAMDAP010000134.1 GCA_023484675.1 Bacillota bacterium | reverse complement strand
GATTGGCACGGCCTTGGTGCTCAACTTCCTGCATTTGCGGGGCAAAGTCAAAAAGGCAGGGGATTGACCCCCGCCTTCAGCTCTTTGTGCCCTAAGTCGGACATGCCCTCGTTCTGGGCCCCAAAAACGAGGGAAGGACGCAGCCCACAAGGCGGCGTCCTTTACTGGATTGGGTAGCCAACGACAGCCTTCGTTTCGGCCACCGCACATCCCTTGGGAGCCAACGACGATCTTTCGACCGCCATCAACCCTTGCGGAACCTACGATGACCTGAACTTGACTGCTGCAGATCCGACGGTCGTCGAAGCCCATTACGATCGCTTGGTGACCGTAATGAACCTCTGGAGAACCTGCAGCAATCTCAGCTCGACCGCTGACAACCCTGTCACAACCCGCTGCAATCCTTGTGACTGCAGCGAATCGTGATTCGAGCTGCCAACGATCTGCGCGCCGGCTGTTACCGATCACAGGCGGCCTCCAGACTATCCCAGCCGGTTGGCGACCGGTAACAACCTTTGCTCGGCCCTGCAGAATCCGGTGTCCGAACCCTGCAGGACCTTCGCTCGGCTATCGCTGACAACACCCATAGCATGCCGACGGGCAGGACCGACCATGCGTCGTCCTGCCCGTCATATTCCACCATGTATGGTCTTGGTTGGTGGGCCCGAGAGGAATCGAACCTCCGACACGCGGTTTAGGAAACCGCTGCTCTATCCGCTGAGCTACGGGCCCGTTTGATGCGTCATATCTGATCATAACGCAGGCCGCGCGTTGGCGCAATCAGCCGCAAAAACTCAGCCCAGCCGGAACCGAGCCTCGCTCCCCTCCGGCCGATACGGCACCGACACGGCGATGGTGCCGGCGTCGTCACGGCTCCATTCAGCGTCGGCACCGTCGATCAGCACCTCCTGGGGCGAGGTCTCAACGCCCCGCAGGTGCACCACCCAGCGGTGCCGCTCCGGCCGGTACGATCCCTGCAGCGCGCCGATGCACAAGGTTACGAAGCCGTTCTCCGCCTCCACGGACATTGGCGTGCGGGCAAAGTCGCCGCGCTGGTAGGCGAGGCTGCTGCCGTCGTCCTCATAGAGGGCCGTCTCACCTTTGCCGGGGAAGATATCGAGGGTGACCTCCGCCGGGGCCTCCTCCCCCGTGTGCCGGCGCACCGGGGCCAGGGGCAGGATCGCGCCGGCCCGGACGTACAGGGGCATCCGTTCCAGCGGCGTATCGGCGGCAAAATGCAGGGGCCCCTGGAGCCGATGGCCCGTCCAGAAGTCGTACCAGACGCCTTCCGGCAGATAGACCAGGCGGTGCCGGGACCCCGGATGGTAGACGGGCGCCACCAGGACGTCGCGGCCGAGGAGGTACTCGTCGCTGAGGTCTTGGGTGTTGGGGTCGCCCGGATACTCCAGCAGCAGGGGCCGCATGATGGGCAGGCCGGTGCGGTGGGCTTCCTCAAAAGCGTTGTAGATGTAGGGCAGGAAGCGGTAGCGCAGGCGGATCCAGTCTCGGACAATGGCCTCCGTTGCAGCATCAAAAGCCCAGGGCTCCTGCCGCCGCGTGCCGATGGCACTGTGATTGCGGAAGAAAGGCGTGAAGGCGCCCATCTGGGTCCAGCGGATCAGCATCTCGGGCGTGGTGTCGCCGCCGAAGCCGCCGGCATCGGTACCGACGAAGGGCACCCCGGACAGGCCCATCCCCAGGCAGGTGGGCATGGCCTGCAGCAAGTGCTCCCACCAGGAATGGTTGTCGCCCATCCAAACCGCGGCGTATCGCTGGATGCCGGCGTAGCCGGAGCGGGTGAGCAGGAAGGGGCGCTCCTCGGGTCGCAGCCGCTGCAGCCCCTCGCGGGTGGCCCGGCACATGCTCATGCCGTAGAGGTTGTGCACCAGGTGGTGCGGCTTGCGGTCATCGTCCTCGCCCTGCATCAGGTCCAGGGGGATGGTCTTCCAAAGGAGGCCCTCCGCGTTGCGCGTGGTGAAGTTGGCCGGTTCGTTCATGTCGTTCCAGATACCCGCCACGCCGGCATCCAGCAAGGACTGATGGCTGTCACCCCACCAGCGCCGGGTCTCCTCCCGAAGAAAGTCGGGGAAAACGGCGGGACCTGGCCAGACCTCGCCGACGTGGGGCCTGCCGGGCGCCTCCTCGATGAAGGCGCGGCGGGCCAGTCCCTCGTCGTAGACGGCAAAGCCCGGCTCGGCCTTGACCCCCGGATCGATGATGGGCACAACGTGAAACCCGGCCGCCGCCAGGTCGGACAGGAGGCCCTTCGGATCGGGGAAGCGAGACTCGTCCCAGGTGAAGACCCGGTAGCCGTCCATGTAGTGAATATCAAGATAGATGACATCACAGGGGATATCCCGCTCCCGGAAGTTGGAGGCGATTTCCCGCACCTTGGCTTCGGGGTAGTAGCTGTAGCGCGATTGCTGGTACCCGAGGGACCAAAGCGGCGGCATCTCCATGCGGCCGGTGAGCTCGGTGTAGCGTTCGACCACCTTCTTCGGACCAGGTCCGAAGAAAACATAGAAGTCCAACTCCGGCTCACGGGTGGCAAACTCGGCCTGGGCCGGGTCGGTCCGGCCCATGTCAAAACGGGTGAGGGCCGGGCTGTCGAGGAACAGGCCGTAGGCCTGGCCGTCGTTGAGCCCCAGGTAGAAGGGGATCGCCTGATACAGCGTATCCTTATCAGGGGAATGGTGCGGGTCGTCGGTGGCCCACTCGGCCATGGCCTGCCCCGTCTTGTCCAAGAAGCCCAGCTTCTGGCCAAAGCCGTAGAAGTGGTCTCCCGACTCGATCTGGTGCTGCACCCGGGCGCCCTCCGCCCCGGCGGCCAGGCCGGTGATCGTCAGAAAAGCGCGCCCGGCGCCGTCGCGGAAGGTCAGGCGGAATGGGGCACGATCCACCGTGACGTGCATCTCACCGGTGGCCAGGGTGTAGAAGCCGGCATCCTCCCGCCAGACGGGCCGGCCAGCCGCCCTGCTCCAGGACTGGCTCCAGTCCGACTTGACCACAGCCCAGGAACCGCGGGGCTGCAGCGGCATGCTCCGGCCAAAGCGCATCCGCACCAAGTCCGGCGCCAACGCCTCCAGCGCCAGCTGGCCGGGGCCGCAGGGAAACTCGATGCGGGAACCGGCCGCACGACCCTGCAACGGCTCCTCCTCCGCTGCTCCCGGAGAGCCCGCGCCCTGGGCGCCTGTTCCCTGGGAGCCCGTGCGCTGTGTGCTGATTTCCTCGTCGTCCTGCATCCACCAGTCGCCTCCAAACCTATTCACTTTCCCTCGGTTGGGCGCCGCCCTAGCGGAAACGCCGCACCACCGCCTGGTGCGCCGCCAATTCAAAGGCGTCGTCCAGGAGTTCCAGGTCGCCGGCGCCGTAGCGGCGCTCCAGGGCCTTGCCGATGAGCCAGTCGGTCAGCCAGGGGTTCTTCGGCAGCAGCGAGCCATGAAGGTAGGTGCCGATCAGGTTCTTGTAGACGGCACCCTCCATCCCGTCCTCACCGTTGTTGCCGTTGCCCCGGACCACGCGGCCCAGCGGCGCCACCCCCCCGCTCAGGTAGGTCCGGCCTGAGTGGTTCTCAAAACCCACCAGGGTCTGGGCGCTGCCGAAAAGGCCGGCCTCAATCACCACGTTGCCAATCATGCGGCGGGTGCCGGCCTCGGTCCAAGCATTGAGGACGCCCAGGCCCGGGATCTTCCGGCCCTCGGCGGTCAGGTAGTACTGCCCCAGCAACTGGTAGGTGCCGCACACCGCCAGAATGGGCAGTCCCGCCTCCACCGCCTTGGCCAGGGCCGGGCCCTTCAGGCGCTCGAAGTCCTCGCCGATAAGCTGCTGCTCCTTGTCCTGGCCGCCGCCGCCGAAGAGCAGGTCCATCTCATCCGGGTCGACGGCGTCGCCGAGGCCGATGGGGTGGACGTTCACGTCGAGACCGCGCCAGCGGGCCCGCTGGCTGAGGGCGATGACGTTGCCCCGGTCGCCGTACATGTTCATCTGGTCAGGGTACAGGTAGCCAATGTGAAGCTGGCGCGCTGCCACGTGCTGGACCTCCTACGGAGGGCGGGCTGTCCTTGCGGCCGGCTAGACCTCCCAGAACTTGCGGGCGTAGCCCATCTTCTGCAGGATCTCACGCATCTCCAACATGGCCGTGTAGGTGGGCAGAATGTAGAGAATCTCGCCCGGGCCGATGCTGCCGAGCCCGACCTGCAGGGCCTGGCGCAGGTCGCCCTCGGTGCGGATACGGCTGACGTCGATGCCGGCGTACTTGAGGCGCAGGGCCATGTCCTCGGCCCGCTGGCCCGAGGCGATCACCGTTTTCACGTGCTCCTGGCCGGCCACCAGCATCTCGAAGTCCACGTCCCAGAGCCAGGAGATGTCGGTGCCGTCGGCATAGTTGTCGTTGATGGGGATGAGCAGGGTCTTCTGCTCCGGCGTTTCGTTGATGGTGCGGATAACCTCGTTGAAGCCCACCGGGTTCTTGACCAGGGCCAGGAAGATCTCCTTGTCGCCCAGGGGGATCATCTCCATGCGTCCGAAGTGAGAGGAGAAGCTCTCCAGGCCGGCCTTGATGTTGGCCAGGGAGATGCCCAGGGCGGAGGCCGCGGCCGTCGCCGCCAGGGCGTTGTAGACGTTGTAGAGGCCGGGGATGGAGATATGGGCTTCGAACTCCCCCTGCGGCGTGCGCAGGGTGAGGCGGCTGCCGCGGGATCCCTCGCTGGTGAGGCCGGTGAGGACCACCTGCGGCTCAGGCCGGGCATTGCCGCAGTTCGGGCAGCGGAACTTGCCCAGGTGGGCGTAGTAGTAGACCTCGTACTGGTAGGGCTCGCCGCAAACCACGCAGTGTTTGGCCTCTGCCGTGTGATCCACTTCGTGGCTGCCAAAACCCGGCACGTCGATGCCGTAATAGAGGGTCCGGGTTGGCGTGGTGCGACCTAGGTTGGCCACCAGCGGGTCGTCGGCGTTAAGTACGGCCACGGACTCCGGGCGCATGCGCTCCAGGCCGCGGCGGATGAACCGCACGGTGTGCTCCAGCTCGCCGTAGCGGTCGAGCTGGTCGCGGAAGAAGTTGGTCACCACCATGGCCTTCGGCCCCACTTCCTCCGCCGCCCGCGGCACCGTGGCCTCGTCCACCTCCAGGAGTCCGAGGTCGGTGCTGATGCGGCCGCCCGCCGTCGCCGACTGCAGGAAGGCGGTGGTCAGGCCGGTGATCAGGTTGGCGCCGGCCCGGTTGTGGGTCAGGCGCAGACCCGATGCGGAGGCGATCTCCGAGATCATCTTGGCGGTGGTGGTCTTGCCGTTGGTGCCGCTGATCATCAGGTTGCCGCCGCCGGTCTGGCGCGACAGCCGGGTGAGGAGCCGCGGGTCGATGCGGCGCGCCACGCGGCCGGGCAGGCTGGAGCCGCCCCAGCCGAAGAGGCGGGACCCCCACATCGTCAGTTTGCCCGCCCACAGGGCGAGGTAGAAACGCATGGTCTCACATCCAGGCGACCGTCTCCTGCGTCTTGGCACCGGCAGGAGCGGCTGAGGTCGCGCCGGGCTCGTCCGCCGTGCCCTTGTCGGGCCGGGCCTGTCCGCACCGGCAACAGGCTCATTATAGCATGCACCACTTGCGCCGGTATGCACCCTCTGCCTTCTCAGCAACTGTGGGCGGCGACGACCCATGAAGCGACCCACGAATCGAGTAGAGGGCGGGGTCTCTCCGCCCCCTCTCACACCACCGGACATGCGGGTCCGCATCCGGCGGTTCACGAAATGGAACAGAGTTGCTGGTACCGCTCGCTTAAGCTCACCAGCCCCTGGTC
>JAMDAP010000044.1:4179-5815 GCA_023484675.1 Bacillota bacterium | reverse complement strand
GTGGGTCAGCAGGCCGCCCCCTTGAAGGAAACCCTGCAGCAGCTCGGCGAGATCGACTGCATCGTCGCCCGGGCCCGCCTCTCCGCCGCCCAGGACGCCACGGAGCCGGAACTCAACCGGGAGGGCGTCTTTGACGTCAGGCGCGGCCGCCACCCGCTGCTGCAGGGCGAGGTCGTGCCGGTGGATGTCCACTTGGGCATGTCCTTTGACACCCTGGTCATCACCGGCCCCAACACCGGCGGCAAGACCGTCACCTTGAAGCTGCTCGGCCTCTTCACCCTGATGGCCCAGGCCGGGCTTCACATCCCCGCCGCCATCGGCAGCGAGGTTGGCCTGGTGGCCGATGTGCTGGTGGATGTCGGCGACGAGCAGAGCATCGAGCAGTCCCTGTCCACCTTCTCGGCGCACATGACCAATGTGGTCCGCATCCTCAAGGCGGTAACGGAGGAGGGGGCGGGGCGCGGCGGCCCCATGGCCGGTCGCCTGGCGGAGTATCAGACCAAGGGCTGCCTGGTGCTCCTGGACGAGGTCGGCGCCGGCACCGACCCGGCGGAGGGCGCCGCCCTGGCCATGTCCATCCTGGAGTACCTGCACCGGCTGGGGGCACGGACCATCGCCACCACCCACTACTCCGAGCTGAAGACCTTTGCCTACAGCCGGCCGCGCGTGGAAAACGCCTCGGTGGAGTTTGACGTGGAGACCTTGCGGCCGACCTACCGCCTCCTGATCGGCCTGCCCGGCCGTTCCAACGCCTTCGAGATCTCGGCCCGCCTTGGGCTGCTCCCGAAGGTGGTGGACCGGGCCCGCCAATTCCTGACCAAGGACGACCTCAAGGTCGAGAACCTCATCCGCAGCATGGAGGAGACCAAGCGGGCGCTGGATGAAGAGCGGCGCGTGGCGGAAACGGCCCGTCGCGAGGCTCAGCAGCTTCGCCAGGAGTTCCAGCGCCAGCGGGATGAGTTCCAGGCCAAGAAGGAGAAACTCCTGGACCAGGCCCGGCAGGAGGCCCTGGAGGTCGTGGCTGTGGCCCGGCGCAGCGCCGACACGGTCATTCGCGAACTGCGCCAGGCGAGGGAGCAGTCCGAGCAGGAGAAGGTCGTGCAGCAGGCCCGCCAGCAGCTCGAGCAGGCGCGTGAGGAACTGCAGGCCGCTCGCCGACAGGAAACGCCGGAGCCGCTTGGTGAGGCGCCACTGGACTTAAAAACCGGCGAGCCGGTCTTCATCACCTCCCTCGATCAACGCGGGTACGTGCTGGCGCCGGCTGATTCGGAAAGCATGGTGCTGGTGCAAGCCGGCATTTTAAGAATCAAGGTGCGCCTGGCTGAGCTGCGGCGCGACGACCAGGACGAGTTCGGCGTGGCCCACGGGGCTCACGGAGCCCGCGCCACCAGCGCCGCCCAGGGGCACCGTAGCGGGGCCGGCGGGACGCGGGGCAGCGCCCTGGCCCAGGCCAAAGCCCAGACCCTGTCAACCGAAGTGGACCTGCGCGGCCTTACCGTGGAGGAGGCCATCCCACCCGTGCTCGAAGGGCTGCCCTGGGCCGATTACGCCCCCTCCTGGGTGGAATGGGTTTCGAGCTTTGGCCTGATCGCCATCGGGCTGCTTGGCCTCAGCCTTGGCTACGAATTGCTCCCGC
>JAMDAP010000044.1:0-4169 GCA_023484675.1 Bacillota bacterium | reverse complement strand
GGGGCCGGCGGGACGCGGGGCAGCGCCCTGGCCCAGGCCAAAGCCCAGACCCTGTCAACCGAAGTGGACCTGCGCGGCCTTACCGTGGAGGAGGCCATCACCAAGACCGACAAGTTCCTGGACGATGCCATCCTGGCCGGCCTGGCCCAGGTCCGGATCATCCACGGCAAGGGCACCGGCGCCCTGCGCCAGGCCATTCGGGAATACCTGCACGGCCACCGCCTGGTCGCCAACTACCGGTTGGGTGAACAGGGAGAGGGAGGCGACGGCGTCACCGTCGCCAGCCTGGTGGATTAATTGCGATCAAGCACTGGGCGGCCCCACGCCGCCAAGTACGAGGGAGTGTTGCGCGTGCGCGGCAAGACCGCCGTGATTGTGATCCTGGCCCTGCTGGTCTCGGTCGGTGGTGGTTTCGCCCTGGGCAGTTGGTACCTCAGGCAGGATTCGACCGCCGCCCACCGCACCGGGCCCGAGCCCCCCACACCCGCTCAAGGCAACACCGCGCCGAGCGTGGACACGGTGCGGGTGATCCGCCTGGCCCCGGAGGGGGAGAAGGCGGAGCTGCCTCGCATCGAGGTCACCTTTGACGCCAAACCCAAGGACACCGCCGCTGTTGAGGCAGGCTTCTCGCTGCTGCCGGCCCTGCCCGGCACCTTCACCTGGCAGGACCAGACCCTGATCTTCACGCCCAGCAGCGCCTTCCGGCCCGGCGCGCTCTACACCGTGCGCCTGGAGTCTTCCAGCGTTATTCCCGGCATCGACGGCCGCTGGGTCGACGGCAAGGCCACATCCTGGTCCTTCCTTGCCGGGGGCCCTGGGTCCGGCTCGGCCTCAGGCCGTCTGACCGGCGTCGAGTTCTACGGGGCCGGCTACCAGTTGGTCAGCGTGGGCATGGACGGCGAAACCCAGGTGCTCGGCCCCTGGCCGTCGGACAAGTCCCTGGACGACGCGGTCTGGTCGCCCAGCGGCGGCCGCCTGCTGTTCCAGTCCGGGTTCCTCTTCACCTTCGGCCTGGACAACCAGCAGGTGACCCAGGTCATCGGCCTGGAGCAGGGTGAGCCGGAACCTTACCACGCCGCCTGGTCGCCCGATGGCCGATCCGTCGTCTTCCAAAACGGCGGTAAGATCTACACCTTGAACCTGTCCCGGGGCGCAGCGCCGAAGCCTCTGCAGGGGAGTTTCACCGGCCCGGTCTACCCCGTCTGGTCGCCGGCCGGTGGCACCGTGGCCATCTTTGCCGACAAAGCGAATGGGCGCGAACTCTGGCTCACGCCCTCCGGCGGCAGCGGCGAGACCAAGCTGCTCGCCAAGAACGTGGCAGCCTTCAAGGCGTTCGCCTGGGCGCCGGACGGTAAGACCATCGCCTACATTACGGGCGGCGGCGATGCCTCCGACCTGCACATCTACGACGTGGCTACCGCCAAGGATCAGTTGCTGGCCAAGGTATCCGCCGGGCAGCTCTGGTGGTCTCCCGACGGTGCCCGCCTGGCCATCCTGAGCGGCGATGAGCTGTGGGTGGTCGGCGCCGGCGGGCAGGGGCTGACTCCCGTGGCCCGCGGCATCCAGGCCGGGCAGAGTACGGTGACCTGGTCTCCGACAGGCGCCTATCTGGCCTACATCGACAAGAACGGCCACCTCTGGCAGGTCCGGGCCGACGGCGAGGGCGCCCGGCAACTGACCTCCGGCCAGGAGAAGTGGATGCTGCCCAGGTGGTCGGGGCGTTAAGATCGGGGGCGCCCTGCGCGGGTACCATGAAGGTAATCATCCTGACCAGGAGCCCGTCCGTCGGGCGAATCGATTGGAGCGTGCTCTCATGCCTCAATCCGAGCAGACGATTTTCACCATTGCCGACCTGGCCGCGGAGTTTGGGATCACGCCAAGGGCCATCCGGTACTACGAGGAGATGGGACTCCTGGCGCCCCAACGCTCTCAGGAGACCCAGCAGCGCCTGTACGACCGGCGTGACCGCGCCCGCCTCAAACTCATCCTGCGCGGACGGCGCTTCGGCTTCTCCCTCAAGGAGATCAAGGACCTGCTGGACCTCTACGACGTGGACACCGGCAAGAAGGAGCAGTTGCGCCAAGCCGTGGAATACGGCGATCGCCATATCGCCGAGATCGACGACATGATCCGCGAACTGCGGGAAACCAAGGAGGAGATGATGGAGTTCCGGCGGCGCTTTGAACGAATCCTGGAGGAGAAGGGGGACGGGGGAGAGGATGTATGACTTTATGCTGACACCGGAGGCCATTGGCCTTCGGGAGGAGGCGCGTCGCTTCGTGCGGGAGGACGTGCCCCGGGAACTGGTGCTGGCCATGGACGCGGAGCAAGTGCAGTACCCGCGGGAGTTCCTGGAGAAGGCGGCTGCGGCCCGCTTGCTGGGGGTCCGCTTTCCCGAGGAGTACGGGGGCCGTGGTCTCAACTGGGTGGCGGAGACCGCGGCCCTGGAGGAAGTGGGGGTTCTGGGCACCGCTCTGGCGTGCCTGTACTCCTTGCCCAGCATCGTCGGGGAGGCCGTCACCCGCTTTGGTACCGGGGAGCAGAGGCGAAAGTACCTGCAGCCGACTCTCGCGGGTGTGCTGACCACCGCCGAGGGTCTGACCGAGCCTCGCGGCGGCTCGGACTTCTTCGGCGCCGTCACCCGCGCCCGGCGGGAAGGAGACCACTACATCCTGGACGGGCAGAAGCGATTCATCGTCGGAGCGGAGGGCGCCGACTGCTTCATGGTCTACGCCAGGACCAACCCCGATGCCCCAGCCCACGAGGGGATGAGCGCCTTCCTGGTGGACAGGGGTCCGGGGGTCAAGGTCGAGTACGTCTATGGCTTGATGGGCACGAGGGGGGGCGGCACCGGCCGGGTCCGCTTCGACAAAGTGAAGGTGCCGGCTGAGAACCTGCTGGGGCGGGAGAACGGCGCCTCCGAGATCTTCTACCGCATGATGGTGCCGGAGCGCCTGACCAGCGCGGCGGGAGCCTTGGGCATGGCCCGGGCCGCCCTGGAGGTGGCGGCGGATTACAGCACCAAGCGCAAGGCCTTCGGCCGCAAGATCAAGGACTATCAGGCGGTCAGCTTCAAGGTGGCCGACAGCCTGACCCAGCTCGACGCGGCGCGGGGAATCGTCTACGTAGCGGCGCGCGCCGCCGACGAGGACGGGGACCCGGCCCTGGTTCGCCGCCTGGTCTCGGAGGCCAAGAAGTTCGCCACGGACACAGCCTGGGCGGTGGTCAACAATGCCATGCAGGTGATGGGCGGCATCGGCTACACCGACGTTTTCCCGGTGGAACGGCTGCTCCGCGACACGCGGCTGATCATGATCTGGACAGGCACTAACGAGATCATGGACCTGATCATCCAGCACGAGTACTACGCTGAGCGCAAAGCTGGGCGGGCTGCCCCGGCGCGTAACGTCGAGGCCGATGCCAGGGAAGCCGACAAGGTCGAGGAGAAGGTTTACGAATAGGAGGCGAGGCCTGTGGCAGAACTGATTCACCGGCTACTGGAACGGAATGCCCGCAAGTATTCGTCGGACGTGGCGGTTCGCTACCCGGCCGGAGACATCACGTGGACCTGGCAGGAACTCAACGCCCGGGCCAACGCCCTGGCCCATTACCTGGTCGACCAGGGACTGCGGGCCGGCGACCGGATCGCGGTCCTGGTTCCCAACCGGCCGGAATTCCTGCAGGTCTGCTTTGCCGCCCTGAAGGCGGGCGCCGTCGTCGTCCCGGTCAACGTGAAACTGACGGCGGGCGAAATCGGCTACATCCTTCAGGACAGCGGCGCCAGCGTCCTGGTCTTTGATGGTGCGCTGGCGGGCACGGCGGAGGCGGCCGCGGCCGGCGCGGGGGTCACCCTGCTCCTGAACACGTCCGAGCTGGAGGCCACCACCTCCGGTTGGCCCCAGACGGAACCGGACCTGGAGGGCACCCTGGACGACCAGGCCGAGCTCCTTTACACCTCCGGCACCACGGGGCGGCCCAAGGGGGTGCAGCTCACCCACAACGCCGTGCACTCGGTGGCCAGCATGATGGCCTATGAGATCGACATCCGCTGGCGGGATCGGGTGCTGATCCTGATGCCCCTCACTCATTCCGCGCCCCTCAACCTGATGATGACCGGCGCAGTCTATGCCGGCGCTGCCTGCGTCCTGGGTGACTTCACGCCGCAAGCG
>JAMDAP010000151.1 GCA_023484675.1 Bacillota bacterium | reverse complement strand
CTTGACGTCAATCACCAGGTCCTTGGCCTTGGTCTCGGCGCTGGTCTGGACCGAGGTCCAGACCGGCATCTCCTCCAGGTGCTGGGCCTGGAAGTCGGGGGCGGTCATCCATTTGACCAGTTCCCAGGAGAGGTCCTTCTCCTTGGTGTTGGCCATGATGGCCATGCCCTGGAAGCCAGAGACGGAGGCCGTCTCATAGGACCCTTCCTTGTACACGCCCTTGGAAACGGGCAGCGTCGCCATAACCCCCTTGCCGTCCACCGGGCTGCCCTTCATCAAACCGTATTGGAAAGTCCAGTTGCTGTTGAAGGCCGCCTGACCGGAGATGAAGGCATCCTTAGCCATCGGTTCATCCTGGTTGAGCGAGTTGGGGTCGGCCAGGCCCTTGTCCAGCCAGCGCACCATCGTCTCCATGGCCTGGAGGCCAGCGCCCTGGTTGAAGATGGGCTTGCCGCCGGCGTCAAAGGTGTCGCCGCCGTAGGCGCCGGTCATCCAGACGTACTCGCAGACCAGGCCTTCCTTCTGGTTCCAGGAGTCCGACCAGGGGTACTTGACGATGCCCTTGGCCTTGATGGTCTCCATGTCCTTCTCCAGGTCCTCCAGAGTCTTGGGCGGCTCCGCTATACCGGCCTTGCCGAGCATCTCCTTGTTGTAGAAGAAGAGCTGGAAATTGGCGAGGAACGGCATGGCCCAGGTCTTGCCCTGGTACTCGAAGGCGGACCAGATGGCGGGAGCGATGTCGTCCTTCTTGATGTCCCTGCTGATCAGGTCGTCCAGGGGCATGACGTAGCCCTTGTCGCCAAACTCGGCGGTCCAGATGAGGTCGAGGGAGATGACGTCGTAGGTGGCGGTGGGGGCGGCGGCGGAAGTGACGATTTTCTCGTGCTGTTCGTCGTACTTGACGAAGGTCAGGTTGACCTTGGCCCCGGTCTTGTCCTCGAACTCCTTGAGCCGTGCATTGAACACGTCCGGCTGGTAGCCGGCCTGGGCCATGTAGATCACGTTGAGGGTGTGGCCTGAGAACGGCTTTGCGTCGCTGGAGGGCGCCGCCGGTGCCGGAGCGGTGTTGGTCTTGGCGCCGGTGCAGCCGGTCAGCACCGAACCGGCCAGCAGGATAAGAACCAGCAGAAACGGGAACCAGCGCTGCGGACGAACCATTCTGCCCATACTCTTGCTCCTCCTCCTGAGCATTTGATGCCTTCACCTTAACAGAAGGAGGGCCGCCGCCATCAGGAGGGAATTGCCCATGCTCTTCACTTCGTTGCTCAAAGTTGGGCAAGTTGGGCCGGCAAGAGAAAACCCCAGGCGCGGGCTGCACTGGGGTTAGCACTTTTTTGTCAGTATGGCTGAGGTCGCTTGAGGCCAGAGGCCGTCTCAGACCTCCAGGATGATTGGCAGGATCATCGGACGGCGGCGGGTTCGGTCGTAGAGGAACTTGCCCAGGGCGTCACGGACGTTGCTCTTGATGGTCGACCACTCGGTGATGCGGCGCTCCTCGCAGTCGTCCAGGGCCTCGCGCACCTTGGCCTTGGTCTCGTCCATGAGCTGCTCCGACTCCCGGACGTAGACGAAGCCTCGGGTCACCACATCGGGGCCGGAGACCGTCAGGCCGGAGTTCCTGTCCATGGCCACGACGACGATGACGATGCCGTCCTGGCTGAGCTGCTTGCGGTCGCGGAGGACGATGTTGCCGACGTCGCCGACACCTAGCCCGTCCACCAGGGTCTGGCCCGCAGTCACCTTGCCGCTGATGGCCGCCGAATCCCGGCTGAACTCAAAGACCGTGCCGTTCTCGCCAATCAAGATGTTCGGCCGCGGCACCCCTGTGGCCTCCGCCAGTTGGGCGTGATGGACGAGCATGCGCTGCTCGCCGTGCACGGGCACGAAGAACTTCGGCCGAACCAGGTTGATCATCAGCTTCTGCTCTTCCTGGCTGGCGTGGCCGGAGACGTGCACCAGCATCTTGGGCGGGTGGATCACGGTGGCCCCGCGCTTATAGAGGTTGTTGATGGTGCGCGACACCATCTTCTCGTTGCCGGGCACCGGCGTGGCGGCAATGAGTACCGTGTCGCCGGGGATGATCTCCACCCGCTTGTGATCGGACACGGACATGCGGGTGAGGGCCGACATCGGCTCGCCCTGGCTGCCGGTGGTGAGGATGACGATCTGGTTGACGGGGAAGCGCCCCAACTCCTCCACATCGACCAGGGTGCCTTCGGCCACCTGCAGGTAGCCCAGCCCCTGAGCCACGGCCACGGTGTTCTCCATGCTGCGCCCAACCACGGCCACCTTGCGGCCGAACTTGTAGGCGGAGTCGATCACCTGCTGCATGCGGTGGACGTTGGAGGCGAAGGTCGCCACCAACACCCGCCCTTCCGCCTTGCTGATGATGTCGTCCAGGGCGGCCCCCACCACGCGCTCGGACGGCGTGAAGCCAGGCCGCTCCGCATTCGTGCTATCGGCCAGCAGCACCAGCACGCCCTGGTTGCCCAGCTCCGCAAACTTGTGAAAGTCCGCAGGCTGGCCGTCCACGGGGGTGTGGTCGAACTTGAAGTCGCCCGTGTGCACGATGGTCCCGACCGGGCAGTGCAGGGCCAGGGACACGGCGTCGGGGATGGAATGGTTCACCCGCACGAAGTCGACGGTGAAGGCGGCGACCTGGATGGACTCGCCGGGCTTGACGGCGCGGGAGCCCTCCGGCATCACCAGCCCGTGCTCGGCCAGCTTGCCCTCCACCAGGCCAAGGGTCAGCGGCGTGCCGAACACCGGAATGTCCAGCTGTTTCAGCACGTAGGAGACGGCGCCGATGTGGTCCTCATGGCCGTGGGTCAGCAACAGGCCGCGGACCTTGTCTCTGTTCTCCAGCAGGTAGCTGAAGTCGGGAATGACGATGTCGATGCCTAGAAGCTCCTCTTCCGGAAAGGCCAGGCCGGCGTCCACGACCACGATGTCATCCTGGTAGCGGATCACGGTCATGTTCTTACCGACCTCGCCCAGGCCACCCAAGGGGATGACCTGAATCTTCATCGATGGTTCAACCGTGGCCTGACGCGACGGGTGGGAGCCCGGCCGGGACCCGCCGGAACGGCGCTTTCCGGCACCCGCGGTGCCAGGGGCTGACCCGCCGGACTGGGGGGTTCCGCCTGATACCGCTGCCCTGCGCACATTGGCCGTAGCGCCAGCGGCCGCCGCGGCCCTGGCTTCCGTCGAACTGTTCGGCTGCGTCTGCCGTTGCGGCCGGCGATTGGCTTCGAACTGGGCGCGGCCCCGCTCAGTTTGAGATCCTTGGCCGGACTCAGGCCGGCCGCCGCGGCCTTGTCCGCCGCGGCCTTGTCCACCGCGAGGCTTGCCCTGCTGGGGCCGGCTCTTCTGTTCCTGCGGGGCCTGGGAGCGGGCCTGCGTCCGTGCTCCGGACGGGGCCGCCTGGCCGGCAGGCTTTACGTTGTTTGTTTCGGTCACACTACACCTCCATAAATGGGCGCACAGAAAGGGAGGACCCTGGAATAGCCCTCCGTTCTGAAACCTGGCCATTCCAAGCGCCCTCGGGGTTGTTGGAAAATCCCGCGCGCTTACTCTCTTTTGTATTATACCCGAAAGGATGTGCCAACACAAGGAAGGGAAGGCGCGACGATTTACCCCGCCTTCACGCCCGACTCCAGCAAGGACTGCCGGATCTTGCCCAGCTCCTCGCTGGTGGGCTCCACCAGGGGCAGGCGGGGCCCGCCCACGGGAAACCCGACCATGGCCAGAGCGGCCTTCAGGGGGGTGGGGTTGGTGGTGATGAACAGGCCCTTGAAGACCGGCATGAGCTTCTGATGCAGGGCCGCCGCCTTAGCCACATCGCCGGCCAGGTAGGCCTGGATCATGGCCTGCATGTCCGGCCCCACCACGTGGGCTACCACCGAGACCACGCCGTAGCCGCCCACCGCCAGGTGGGGCAGGGTCATGGCGTCGTCGCCGTTGTAGACCAGGAAGTTCTCCGGCGCCTTGCGGCAGATCTCGGCCACGGCGCCCAGATCGCCGGCCGACTCCTTCACCGCAACGATATTCTCCACGTCTGCGGCCAGCCGCAGGGTGGTGGAGGCCAGCATGTTGGTGCCGGTGCGGGAAGGGATGTTGTAGAGCAGAATCGGCAGGGACGTAGCCTCGGCCACTGTCCGGAAGTGCCGGTAGAGGCCGTCCTGGGAGGGCCGGTTGTAGTAGGGCACGACCAGCAGGAGGCCGGACACGCCCACTTCCTCCACCTCCTTGGACAGCTCCACGGATGCTGCCGTACTGTTGCTGCCCGTACCGGCAATGACCGGGACGCGGTCGCTCACCTCAGCTGCCACCGCCTCAAACAGCCGAAGCTTCTCGCCGTGGCTCAGGGTCGGCGACTCGCCTGTGGTGCCGGCGACCACGAGACCGTCGGAACCGGTCTCCACCAGATGGCGGGCCAGGGCCTTGGCCAGATCATAATCGACGGAGCCGTCGGCCTTGAAGGGCGTGGCCATGGCGGTGATCAGCCGCCCCCAGTTGACTTTGTGCGTCATCCTCAAACATCTCCTCCACGCCCTCGGCGTGCTAGTTTAACGCCCCAGCTTGAACTGCTCGTGCAGGGCCCGGACGGCCTTTTCCATGTCCTCCGACCGCACCAGGCAGGAAATCGTGATGTGGGAGTCGGCGGTCTGCAGGATCTTCACCCCGGCGCCGCGCAACGCCTCCACCACGTTGGCCATGACCCCCGGCACGCCGCGCATCCCGGTGCCCACCACCGACACCTTGGCGCAGCCACGCTGGATCTTGGGCTTGACGCCCAGACTGACCAGTACGCGGTCGGCCCGGTCGGCCAGGCGCTCGGGGATGGCGAAGGACTTCTGCTCCGGCGAGACGTTGATCAGGTCGACGCTGATGCCGGCGTCGGCCAGGGAACGGAAGATCTCGACCTCCAGGTCGGCTTCGTCATCCGGGTTGGTGATCGGCACCACCACCCGGGCCATGCCGGGAATGTGGGTAACGCCGGTAATGATGCGGTCCACCCGCACTTCGGGGAAGCTGGCGGTGGCCTCGATGGAATACGTGACCAGAGTTCCGGGGGAGTCGTCAAAGGTGGACTTCACCCGGAGGGGCACGCCGCGCCGCATGGCGATCTCCACCGCCCGGGGGTGGATGACCTTGGCCCCCTGGTGGGCCATCTGCACAATCTCGTCGTAGGTGGTGACGTCGATGGTCCGGGCCTCGGGCACAATGCGGGGATCGGCGGTCTTGATGCCGTCGACGTCGGTGTAAATCTCCACCATCTCGGCCCGCAGGGCCACGCCCAGGGCCGCCGCCGAGGTGTCCGAGCCGCCGCGGCCCAAGGTGGCGATCTCCCCCGCCTCCGTCCAGCCCTGGAACCCAGCCACCACCGGTACGGTGCCCTGTTTCATCTCCTGGACCATGTGCTCCGGGTTGACGCGGATGATACTGGCGTTGCCGAAGTTGTTGTCCACGACGATGCCGGCCTGGCCGCCGGTGAAGGCCATGGAGGGGATGCCATGGGCCAAGAAGGTGTTCGTCACGATCACCGCCGAAATCAACTCGCCACAGCCGATCAGCATGTCCATTTCCCGCGGGTTGGTGTCCTTGTAAACAGACGTGGCCATCTGGATGAAGGTGTCCGTAGCGTAGGGATCCCCTGCCCGCCCCATGGCTGATACCACCACCACGGGCTGGTAGCCCTCGTCAATGGCGTGCTGCACGCGGTGCACCACCATGGCCCGGCGTTCGGCGGTGGAAACTGAGGTGCCGCCGAACTTCTGAACGATTATGCGCATCTATAGCGCCCCCCGAATCAACCCGTTCCCAATCAAAA
>JAMDAP010000193.1 GCA_023484675.1 Bacillota bacterium | reverse complement strand
AGGCCATGCAGAATCCCCTCCAGTTCAAGCTCAGCGCGTTCCAGGCCGGACCGGCGCTCCCCTTCCTTGGCCGCAATGCCCCCGCCCCTGACGCGCAAGGTCTTGCACAGCTCCCGGACCCGCTCCTCCAGGTTGAAGAACTCCTGCCCCTCCTGCTCCAGGAGGATCCTGCCGAGCAGTGCTCCCAGAAACGACACATCCCGCCGAAGGGGTTGCTCCTTCGCCGACCACTGCACAGTCATGGGCTCACCTCCTGCCGCGTCGGGTCAAGCGCGGCCCGGTCCCTTGGCTTCGCCGGCGCCCGTCGCAGGGCCTTGCTGCTGTTTCATCACCCAAGCCTTGGTTTTCGGGTTGTCCAGCCACCACGTAAAGGACATGGCGAAATAGGACACCGCCTCGTCTTTCCCGCCCATCGTAATCTGGTCAGGCAGGTTCTTGGGCACACTGGCCTCCCCGGTAAGGTACCCAAGCACATGCGGGTTGGCCTCACGGGCAGCTTGGTCAGCCTGCTGCACCACGCCTTCCTCCTCGTCCTCCACAAGGGACAGCCACAGCCGCTCATACGCGGGAAGACAGGTGGCGTCTTCGGCGTAGCGCTCCAAAAGTGCCCGCAGTGCGCCGCGGTCCTCCGGTTGGTGGTAGAGCTGCACGACCTCGTAGCGCGCCCCCATGTGGTCTTCCGGATCACGCTCAAGCATCTTCTCATAGACCGCCCGCGCCTCGCGGGAATAGCCGCCATCCATGAGGAAACGGGCAAAGGCCATGTAAGCGCGCAAATAGGAGCGGCCAGGTAGGTAGCGGTAGAGATCGCGTGGTTGATCCTCTTCGTCCACCAACCACCTTTCTTCCACACAAGCCATGTCGGCAGCCGCAACCGCCCGTTCAAAAAGGCGCCTTTGCTTGCGCCAGGTCCGTTCCTCCTCGGCCAGGATCAGCCAAGCGTCGCTGCACCGCGGGTCGATCTCCAGCGCCTGCCGAGCCAGCGCATAACGCTTGAAGTCCTTCGTCTCCCAGGCATCATACGCCACCTCCTGCGCTTGTCCCCAGAGGTCGGAAGCTTTCGCAGCAGCAGCAATGGCCTGCTGCACCGCCGCCGACTGAACGAAGGCGTTGGCCTCGTCCATACTGTCGAAGGAACGCCCCTCCATGGCGCGGGACATGGCCATGAGGGTTCTTTCTGTCGGTCGCGGCGCCGGCGCTACGGAATAGGATTCCGGCATGCCGCCACGTGGAAGTCCGACCACGGTATCCACACTCCTCGGTGTTGATCTACAAGGCAGCTATTCGTCTTGGCGCAGCCTTCTTCCTGGTGGAAGCGCGTTGTCCAGGAACTCGTCCAGCCCCTCCGCCTCGACGGCCGACACCAGCCTGCGGTAAGCCTCAGGAGAGAGGGCGTGGCGGCAAAGTTGGCGCCGAGGATCATACGGCCCCCGGCAGGGCTACAGCAGGTCCGGCAGCAACACGTTGCGGTACCACCAGCGGATGGCTGTGGTCGGGTCGCTGGGGTGGACGTTCAAAATGCCCAGGGTCGGGCGCACGGGGGCGGCGCCTCGCCGCAGGCGGTGGAACGCAAAGGGCTCGCGGCGAACCGGGCCGAGCACCCACAGGTGGTCGAAGGGCGGGCGTTCCGGCGCGCCGGCCCTCCGGATGCCGTGCAAGTACTTCAGCGTCAGGTCAGGCAGGTGCCGCTCACGAATCGTGGCAAAATCCGCATACTTGGCGTCGAAAACGGCACTGGTGCGGTCGTTCCCCGCGAGGTCCGTGAACCGGAGCACAAAGTCAGGACGATACGGATATCCAGGCCCGGCACCCCCCGCCACCTTCACCAGATCCCAGGCCTCCCCCGGCTGCCCCTCCGGCTCAATGCGTGGTTCGTAGCGGAGCTCCAGCGAGCCAATGCGGTCATGGCGCAATTGGTGCAGGTCTGCAATCACCTCGATGGCAGAATCCCCGGGTGGCCCCAACCGCTGCGCCTCCACCAGCTCCCAGTCCTCCTGGCGAAAGGCCGTGAGCAGGCCAAAGAGCGCCACGTACTCATACAGCCGGTCCAGGGATTGCAGCCCCAACAGTGCTTGGGCCGGCGCCGCCAGCCCTTCGGCCAAGCTGTACCAGGAGTGCGCCGCCCGGTAAATGGCCCGATAACGCGGGTTTGCTGAGAAATAGGGAGTTAACCGGGGCGCCTGCCGGACCGGTCGGGCCGCAATGACGCTCTGCGCTCGTTTCTGGGCGCGGTCCAGCCGGAGAAGCAATCCCTGGACCCGCGCCAATGGATACTTGGCGGCCTTCTCCAGGTAGTGGCTGCCGACCGCCTGGAACGGAGCGTACCCTTCAGGAATCGGGCGGCTAACTGCCTGCCGTTCGCTGAATACCTGAATTTGGGCCAGGTGCCGCTGAACGGCCAGGAGTCTACCGCGTACAGACAGGAGAAGCCCCTGCACCACGCCGTTTTCATAGACATCGGTGGACTCCACTTTCCGCACCGCCTGCACCTCTCGTAGGTACAGGGAACGCCCCGCCACGGCAACGGGCAGCAGGTGGGGGGCGGGCGTGAGGGTCATACTGTCCGGATGAGCCAGGAGGTATTGAAGGCTGCGATCATCCAGCGAATCGGATACGTCCGGCGCCTTCAGCACGTGCTGCTCAACCAGCCGGCTGCAGGCCCGACGAAACGTCGAGAACACCAACTGCTCGACGCCCGAAAGCACCTCGTCCGCACTCTTCAGCACCCGCTCCACAGCTGGAGAGCCGATCCCCCAATCGTCCCCTGCCCGAGCCTGCACGAAACAGGCGTGGAGAAGGCGCGTGTCCTGGCTGCCAAGGAAGTCCAGCATGGCCGTGGCCTCGTCTGCCTGGACCTTGCGGGCCACCACGTCAACGGGCGGAAACTCCACCAGGAGGTCACTCTCCCACTCGGCACGCAGCACCGTCCAGCCGAAGCAGTTGTGGAAATGGCGGCCCTCCCGCCAGTGCCAGACGCGCTGGCTCCCTTCGTCCGTCACCTGGCTGGGCCCCTCCGCCATGACGCCCTGCATGGACAACTGCGGGGGGCCGAGCCGCGCCGGAGCCTCGAGGGACAGGGTACAAGTGTCGTCTTCACGCACCTGGTAAAGGTCGTCTTGAAAACGCCAGGTGGCATCAGGCGTGATTCGGATGGACTCGCGTGAAGTCCGGATGGTGACGGCAAATTCCTCCATCATGGCGGTCACCGGTCGAAGGAGAAGAAGTCGTACTCGTGGTAAGCCTCGCCCCGTTCGATGAGGCGTCTCAGACCTCTCGCCGCCAGAGGCAGCCTGTTTTTCTGGCAGAAGTCAGCCATCAGGTCCAGGCGCCGCCGGTAATGCTCGCTGCTGCCGCGGACCATGGGCAGCAGCCACTGGGAGACGGCCAGGTCGAGCGCCCCGAGTTCGCCCCGTTCCGCCTCAATGACCTCCCGGACACCACTGCAGTAGCGCGCCACCGCCAAGCGCGTCCGGGGGCTGACGATGGTGGGCCGGCCCAGGGGTTCGCCTCCCTGCGGCTCAGACTCCATCAGCCTCACCAGACCCTCGAAGGCAACCTGCTCTTCGTCGTGCAGTTCGGGCACCACGGCCCACAACGGCCGCAGGGACTCCATGGTAAGCGCGCTTCCCTCCGGCAGTTGGGCTATCCCGGTGCCATAGGAGAGGCTGCCGCTTCCCCCTGGCTCCACGTAGATCACCGGAGCGCGGGAAATCAGGCGTGGACTAAGGGGTTCCGTGGTCTCGTCGTAGTTGACCGTGCCGATGAACCGCAGGGCGGGTCCGAATTGCAGAGACCGGCTGCCATACCTCACACTGCCCCGCACGTCGTCCGCCTGGGTGAGAAAATCACTCCAGTAGTGCTCGACCGGCGACAGGTTCATCTCGTCGAGAAGAACCCATAGTGGGAAAGGCGCCCGTCCCTCCCGTTCCTCCCGGTCCAGCGCCACCAGTGCCTCGTAGACGCCTGTGGCTGAGGGCTGAAACCTCTGCGTCAGGGGATTGAAGACCCCCACAAGATCCCGGGATGAGACCCACCCGCGGGCCACGCTCACCTTTAGGAGCCGCGATGCCCCCCCGTTTCGCAGCCCGATGGCCCTGCCCAGCAGCTCTACGGTGGAGGTCTTGCCCACACCGGGGTGGCCGGCAAAGACGCTGACGCGGTTCTGCACCACGGCGGTCAGGTAGTTGGCCGCTTGACTGAGCGGGATCTCCCGCCCCGCCTGGCGGAAGTAGTCCTGCACCACCTGGAAGCATTCCCTGGCCGAGGCCGGCTGCGGGTCGGCAACTGGGACATGAGCCTCAGACCAAGCCGTGCCTTCGCCCTCGCCGGGTGACGGAAGCGCCAGGGTGTCAACAAACGCCTTCTGTTCCATCAGCCGTTTCCGAAGGCTGATGTCGCTCTCGGCCAAAAGTTCTTTCAGCCCCTGGACCGAGCGCTCGACGTCCTCCCTCTGCTGCCTCAGCCTCTCCAGTTCGGCCGCAGCCTCGTTGATCTGACGTCTTAGCGCCTCCAGTTCCCTCGCAGGTACCGCCCTGGGGTCGGGTGCAGGCTGCGATTGCAGGGCCCCGATCTTCTTGCGGAGATCTTCCAAGTCCCTTTCCAGCTGTTGGCGCTCGGCGCCAAAGTTCTGGCGCAGTTCGTCAATCTTACTTTCCTCTGCCTGAAGTGCCTCTTTCCTCAGTCCATCGAGCAAAGACGGCCGGCGGTCCTGCACAAATCGTTCCAGAAACCTGACGCCCTCGTCGCTGGCCGTGAAGCGCTCCAAGAGCGCCTCCTCGAACCCGGCCACCACCCGCTGCACAGCCAGGGTGTCGTCGAGCGCTTGGACAACCCGGTCTGCCCGCTGCTGGTGCAACGCCACCGGCGTCGGCAAGCTCTGTTTCCGTAGCTCAATCACAAGTGCCCGAAAACGCTTGGCGTCCTCCCCCGCCACGTCATGCCGTTCCTCCAAGAGGCGGCGTGCCCAAGAGAGCTGGTCTTCGTAGGGCATGGCGTCGACGAGCCATTTTTCCGACTTGAGCGCCCGACCGAGCACGGCCTCGGGCCGCACAAACCGGCGTTCATCATACTCCAATTGAAACTTCTCCAGCCCGGAAGGCAGGACCACGTCCCCCTTCCCCAGCATGCTCTCTGGAATCTGCGCCAGGACGCTGTATTTGGCAGGGGGGAAACGCTCGATGACGCCATCGGTCGGATACGGAAGAATGACCCCCACGCTCCACGCGGCCCCCACACGTCTCATGTCTCCCCTTTTGAACGGACCCCGGATGTCGCCGGTAGCTGCCTGGCGCACAAAGAAGTAGCGTGTCGGTTGGTAGGGCAAGGTGATGAGCCCGTTGGCAACGGGAAATTCCCGCTCCTCCACCAGGTCACAGAAACGGTCGACAGCTTCTCGACTGTCACTGAGGTTCCGGGTGGCAAACTGGCTGTAAAAGGGGCTCTCCTCGGCGCTGATCCTAGCGGTAGTTTCCTAGTTATTTGAGTGTGGGGGGCTTTGATGCAGTATTGGTGGTCATTTCCCGAGTTCCCCTTGTAGTACCTATGTCGTCGGGGCTAACTGATCGAGGCGTAAGACCTTGCAGATTTCTTGCTGAAGCGGGCTCCGTTCGCTTAAGACCAAGGGGTTCTTACGACGCCCTCGGCCCGTGTAAACCAGCGCGACTTCATGGATGTCCGACAGTGTCTCCAAGAGCGTCGGAATGCTCAGGTCGATACCGGCCAGGTGAAGCTCACGCCGCAGGAGCGAACATAGGGTCAGGGCCAGGACGCAATAGAAGGCGTGCACCCGAATCTTGGGGTCAGTCCAGTGAAACATCGGGCTCCACCGGAGGAAATGCGGAT
>JAMDAP010000168.1:772-5905 GCA_023484675.1 Bacillota bacterium | reverse complement strand
AGCGGTTTCAGGCCTTCGCCCGACCGGGCAAGCCCATTTCGCTCAAGATTCAGGAACTGACGGGCATTACCCCGGACATGGTGGCCGACGCCGAGGACCCCGCCCAGGTGCTGCTGCGCTTCCAGGAGTTCCTGGGCGATGGCGTTTTTGTGGCCCACAATGCCCAGTTCGACGCGTCCTTCCTGGACTACCACCTGCGCCGGGTCTCGGGCCGGCCCCTGGCCAACCCGGTGGTGGACACCCTCTGGCTCTCCCGTTCCGTGCTGACCCACCTGCGGTCGCATAAGCTGGATCTGGTGGCCAAGGAATTGGGCGTGACCATGGAACGGCACCACCGTGCCCTGGACGACGCCGAGACCGCCGCCGGCATCCTGCTCAAGCTGCTGGAACGCGGCCTCAAGGACCGGCCGGAGATCAAGGCCCTGGAGGACCTGAACCAGCTCACCCAGTCCATCCCGCCGGAGCAGATTCGGCCCCAGCACTGCATCTTACTGGTGCAAAACGCTCAGGGGCTGAAGAACCTTTACCAACTGGTCTCCACCGCTCACCTGGACCACTTCTACCGCGTGCCCCGTGTGCCCAAGAGCCTGCTGCTGCAGCGCCGGGAAGGGCTCTTGCTGGGCTCGGCCTGCAGCGAGGGGGCACTCTTCGACGCCTGCCAGCGCGGCATGCCCGACGAGGAGCTGCGGGAACTGGGCGCCTTCTACGACTACCTGGAGATCATGCCGGTGGCCAACCACCTGCACCTGGTGGATCGCGGCGTGGTGGCGGCGGAGGAGGACCTGCGCCAGATCAACCGGCGCATCCTGGCCCTCGGCCGGGAGCTGGGCAAGCCCGTCTGCGCCACCGGCGACGTGCACTACCTGGAGCCCCGGGAGGCCATCTATCGGCAGATTCTGGTGGCTGGCCAGGGCAAGCCCATCGACAACGCCCTGGCCCAGCTTCACTTCCGCACCACGGAAGAGATGCTGGCCGAGTTCGCCTACCTGGGTGAGGAGGAGGCCCGCCGGGTGGTCATCGGGGACCCGGCCCGGGTGGCCGCCCTTTGCGAGGCCGTGGCCCCGGTGCCCAGCGGCCTATACGCCCCCAAGATCGAGGGAGCGGAGCAGCAGGTAGAGGAGATGAGTTGGTCGCGGGCCAAAGAGCTGTACGGCGACCCGCTCCCCGACATCGTGCGGCACCGGCTGGACAAGGAACTCAAATCGATCATCGGCAACGGCTTCTCGGTCATCTACCTGATTGCCCATAAGCTGGTCAAGAAATCCATGGACGACGGCTACCTGGTGGGCTCCAGGGGTTCGGTGGGCTCATCCCTGGTGGCCGCCATGATGCGCATCACCGAGGTCAATCCCCTGCCGCCCCACTACCGCTGCCGAGACTGCCTGCACAGCGAGTTCATCGCCGACGGGTCCGTGGGCTCGGGCTTTGACCTGCCCGACAGGGACTGCCCGCACTGCCATAAGCCCATGGCCAAGGACGGCCAGGACATCCCCTTCGAAACCTTTCTCGGCTTTGAAGGCGACAAGGTGCCGGACATTGACCTCAACTTCTCCGGTCAGAATCAGAACGCCATTCAGAAGTTCACCGAGGAGTTGTTCGGCGCCGACTACGTCTACCGCGCCGGGACCATCGCCACGGTGGCGGAGAAAACGGCCTTCGGCTTCGTCAAGAAATACCTGGAGGAGCGGGGCCGGACCACCGTGCGCCGGGCCGAGATGAACCGGCTGGCCGCCGGCCTGTCGGGCGTCAAGCGCACCACCGGCCAGCATCCCGGCGGCATGATCGTCGTGCCCCAGGACCGGGATATCACTGACTTCACCCCGGTGCAGTACCCGGCCGACGACAGGAACGCCGGCTTCCGCACCACCCACTTCGACTTCCACTCCATCCACGACAACCTGCTGAAATTGGACATCCTCGGCCACGACGATCCCACCGTGCTGCGCCTGCTGCAGGACTGGACGGGCATCGACGTTGAGGCCATCCCCTTCGACGACCCGCCCACCCAGGCGCTCTTCTCCGGCCTCGGTTCTCTCGGCCTCAAACCCGAGGTGATCGGCGGCTCCGAGGTGGGCACCATCGGCCTGCCCGAGTTCGGCACTTCCTTCGTGCGGCGCATGCTGACGGAGACCAGGCCCAAGACCTTCTCCGACCTGGTCCGCATCTCCGGCCTTTCCCACGGCACCGACGTCTGGACCAACAACGCCCAGGACCTGATCAGGAACGGCACCGCCACTCTGCAGGAGGTCATCCCCTGCCGCGACGACATCATGGTCTACCTGATGTACCGCAGCCTGGAACCGGGCCGGGCCTTCAAGATCATGGAGAAGGTGAGAAAGGGCAAGGGCCTGGCCCCCGAGGACGAAGATCTCATGCGCTTCAACTCCGTGCCGGACTGGTACATCGAGTCCTGCCAGCGCATCAAGTACATGTTCCCCAAGGCTCACGCCGCGGCCTACGTGATGATGGGCTTTCGCATCGCCTGGTTCAAGGTGCACCAGCCCCTGGCCTTCTACGCCACTTACTTCACTGTCCGGGCCGACAACTTCGACGCTCAGGTCATCACCCAGGGGCCGCCCGCCATCCAGCGCAAGATCGAAGAGCTGGAGAAGAAGGGCAACGAGGCCACGGCCAAGGAGAAGGACCTGCACACCATCCTGGAGGTGTCGCGGGAGATGTACGCCCGCGGCTTCAAATTCTACCCGGTGGACCTCTATGAGTCCGATGCCGAGCACTTCCAGGTCCGGAGCGACGGGCTCAGGCCGCCCCTGTCGTCCCTGCAGGGCCTGGGCCTCAATGCGGCCCAGGGCATCGTCACCGCCCGCCAGCATGGTCCCTTCCTGTCGGTGGAGGATCTGCGCTCGCGGTCCCGGGTCAACAAGGCGGTCACCGAGCTGCTGGAAGCCGCGGGTTGTCTCAAGGGCCTGCCCCAGAGCAACCAGTTGGCGTTGTTTTGAGATCGCGCCGGCGCGGCATCTAGCGCCGGCGCGCGGCTCGAAAGCCGCATCGGACAGGCGCTGGAGTCCTTGCCAGAGATGCTCCACCCGTGGTATACTGTGCTGGGTAAGGGCCTTAGCGCCCATTTTCGTGTTTGTCCATCTTTTGTTGCTCGTCGACCTTCGGAGTGGGTGCCCAACCCACTTTTTTCATGGTTAGAGGCCTTTTTGTCCAAGACTAGGCGAAAAGGCATGAATGGGGGATCGGCCGCGGGATGCCTCGACACCTTGGACACCGCCAGCAGATCATGCGGCTGGTGCAGGACCTTGCTGAGCCCATAGCCGGCGGCTTCAGCCTCGAACTCGTAGATGTGCAATACGTGCGGGAAGGCGACCGCGATGTCCTTCGCCTGACCATTGACAAGCCGGGCGGCGTCGGGCATGAGGATTGTCAGCGGCTCTCTGAGGCGGTGTCCGATCGCCTGGACGAGACGGATCCGATCCCGGAGGCTTACTACCTGGAGGTCTCGTCCCCCGGTGTGGAGCGCACCCTGAAAAAAGACGCCGACTTTGATCGGTTTGCCGGCCAAGAGGTGGGATTGCACCTCTTCGCCGCCCAGGATGGGCACAAGGACTGGCAGGGGATCCTGCGAGGCTTTGAGGACGGGGCGGTTCTGCTGGAGATCGAGGGGAACCTGCAGCGATTCCCACGGGACCGGATCAGCCGAGCCCACCTGGTCTTTCACTTTTAACGAGCGAGTGTACAACTGAACAGGGAGGTTCTCCATGAACACCGAGTTCATCTCCGCGCTGGAACAGATCGAAGCAGAAAAAGGGATCGCCAAAGAAGTGCTGCTGGAGGCCATTGAGGCAGCCCTGATTTCAGCCTACAGACGGAACTTCGGCTCCGCCCAGAATGTGAGGGTGGAGATCAAGCGCGATACGGGCGAGATGCACGTCTACGCCCAAAAGGAGATCGTCGCTGAAGTCACCGATTCGCGCCTGGAGGCCACGCTGGAAGAGGCGCGGCAGACCAATGGCAACCTGCAGGTGGGCGACATCCTGGAGGTCGAGGTGACCCCCCGGGACTTCGGCCGCATCGCCGCTCAGACCGCCAAGCAAGTAGTCGTGCAGCGCATCCGGGAAGCGGAGCGCGGCATCATTTACGATACCTTTTCCTCCCGCGAGGGAGACATCGTCACTGGGCAGATTCACCGCATTGAGCACCGCAATGTTCTCATCGACGTGGGCAAGGTGGAGGGCGTGCTGACGCCGCAAGAGCAGATCAACGGCGAGGTTTACCGCCCCGGCGACCGGCTGAAGTGCTACATCGTCGAGGTTCGCAAGACCACCAAGGGACCGCAGATCATGGTCTCCCGCACCCACCCCGGGCTGCTCAAGCGCCTCTTCGAGTTGGAGGTGCCGGAGATTCACGATGGTGTGGTGGAGATCAAGGCCATCTCCCGCGAGGCGGGGGCGCGGTCCAAGATCGCCGTCTGGTCGCGGGACGAGAACGTGGACCCGGTGGGGGCCTGCGTCGGGCCGCGCGGCATGCGGGTGCAGGCCATCGTCTCCGAGCTCCGCGGCGAAAAAATCGATATTATCAAATGGGCTCCCGACGCGTCCGTTTTCGTGGCCAATGCGTTATCACCAGCCAAGGTGATTTCGGTGACCACGGAGGAGGAAGAGGGCAAGGTAGCCCGGGTGGTGGTGCCGGATTATCAGCTCTCTCTGGCCATCGGCAAGGAAGGGCAGAACGCCCGCCTGGCCGCCCGGCTGACGGGTTGGAAGATCGACATCAAGAGCGAGTCTCAGGCCGCCTCCAGCTTCGATGCGGAGCAGGAGGACTGGGATGGGGAGTATTCTGGCGACCTTCACGAAGGTGAGGAGTTCGCTGAAGCAGCTCCCCGGTTGGCTGACGAAGGGGGGCCGGGCGACGCTGACGGCGAGGCGTAACAGCATCCTTCCGGACTAGGAGGTGAGGTCCATGCCCAAGGTGAGACGCGTGCCCATGCGGCTGTGTCTGGGGTGCGGTCAGATGAAACCGAAGAAAGAGCTGACGCGGGTGGTGCGAACACCGGAAGGGCTTGTGGACATTGACACCACCGGCAAGAAGTCCGGTCGCGGCGCCTACCTGTGCCGCAGCGCGGAGTGCCTCGACATCGCAATAAAGGGAAAGAAACTGGAGAGGGCTTTG
>JAMDAP010000168.1:0-762 GCA_023484675.1 Bacillota bacterium | reverse complement strand
TTCTCGGGCTGGCTCGCCGGGCCGGCAAGGTGGCGGCGGGCGACAGTATGGCCAGGGAAGCGGTGGAGCGGGGGAGGGCGGCGGTGGTTGTCGTGGCCGCCGACGCCGGAGCAAACACTCGGGACCGTTTCCAAAGGCTGTGTGACCGCTATGGTGTAGCCCTCCTGCTGCACGGCTCCAAAGCTGATCTGGGAGCCGCTGTCGGACAGGTGGAAAAGGCGGTTCTGGCCGTGACCGATCAGCACTTCGCCAAAGGCATTCGGGCGGCCCTGGGCAACGGGGCACCGGCCTCGGAGCCCAACATTTCGGGGGTGGATTGATGGAGAAAAAACGTGTCTATGAGCTGGCCAAGGAGCTTGGCCATGACTCTAAGAAGATTATTGATGCCCTGGCCAAGCTGGGCGTCGAAGTGAAGAATCACATGAGTACCGTGGAGCCCGAGGTAGCTGAACGGGTGGCGGCAACGCTTAGGGCCCCTGCCTCCTCTGCTGCGGCGGCTCCGGCCGGCCGCCCGGCAACGGCCGGCAAGGCTTCGCCGGCCCGCCCCGCGGGGGGTCAGGCTACGGATGCGCAAAGGCCGGCGGCGGCAGCCGCAGCTGCGACAACCACAACCACAGCCATAGCCACGCCTGGCGCTCCCCCGGTGCAACGGCTTTACAACAAGGTCGACCTGCGCAAGCAGGAGAAGGCCTTCCGCCCGCTGGCCCAGCGGCCGGCCGCTCCGGGGCGGGAGGCGCAGCGGGGCGGCAGGTCCGGCAGCGT
>JAMDAP010000055.1:5550-5956 GCA_023484675.1 Bacillota bacterium | reverse complement strand
CCGGGAGAAGATCTTTGAGGTCAGGGAGATGGAGAATGACGTCTCCTTTATCCGCAGCTACCTGACGGAAGAGCTCTGCACAGAACTTGGCCTGTTTGTCTTCGCATTAGAGGAAGATGAGTGGGTGATCACCGAGAAGGCGTGGGAGAGGGTGGAAAGGGTCTATCCACGGAGGTAGCGCGGTGACTGAGAAGCAACCCTCCGGGCGATGGCTGCCCCGAGGGTTGTGTGCTTTTCGCGTGGTGGTTGCCTATGCTGCAACCGGTGATCCCAAGTACCGCCAGGATTATGCTGACGCAGACACGCGGATCAAGGAGGCGAAGGCGCTTGTCTCCGCCATTGAGAAAGGGGACGACGAGTGGTGGCAACCGGCGACCTGGAGGGTGAGATTCTCATCACGCAATCA
>JAMDAP010000055.1:5037-5453 GCA_023484675.1 Bacillota bacterium | reverse complement strand
AGTTGTAAAAGGGTTGGCCGAGTTCCGAAAGCCCCCCGCCCACCAGCATTCGGTCTGGGGCAAAGATCGCGGCGAAGGAGGCCAGCCCGACGCCGAACCACCAGCCCGTCTCGTACAACAGGGACGTGGCCACGGCATCGGCACGGTCGGCAGCGGCCTTCACATCTGCAACGCTCACCGCGCCTGCCCGAGCGAGCCGCTCAGCCAAGAGGCTCTCCGGGTGAGCCACGGCGGCCCGTTCGGCGTCGGGCTGGCACGTATCACCGGAATCCCCTGGACCGAATAGGGCATGCCCACGTGTTGGAGTCCCTCCAACACCCCGTTGTAAAAGGGTTGGCCGAGTTCCGAAAGCCCCCCGCCCACCAGCATTCGGTCTGGGGCAAAGATCGCGGCATCGGAGTCGGCGTGCCGGGCTA
>JAMDAP010000055.1:0-5027 GCA_023484675.1 Bacillota bacterium | reverse complement strand
GCCGCTCAGCCAAGAGGCTCTCCGGGTGAGCCACGGCGGCCCGTTCGGCGCGGCGCTCGAGGGCAGGAGCGGTTGCCAACGTCTCCAGGCAGCCCCGGCATCCGGCCGCACACCGATCCTCGCTGTACGGATTGACGATGATATGGCCGATGCTTCCGGTGCTCCCGCCCGTGAACTTCACCAGCGCTCCGTCCAGGATTACAGCAACGCCGATTCCGGTTCCCCCGGTAACCAACATGAGCCGCCGGGCCCCGTGCCCGCCGCCGTGGCGATACTCGGCCAGGACGGCCACGTTGGCATCGTTGTCGATGCCGGCGGGCACGCCGAACACCTCCGAGAGTCGGCGGGCGATGGGATATCCGTTGAGAACCGGGACGTTGGTGAACTCGGGCAACCCCTCTGGCGTGACATAGCCCGGCACGCCGACTCCGATGCCGACCAGGGGCCTGCCCCCTGCATGGGCCAGAAGGTCGGACACCGCATCGCAGATGTGATTGACCAAGTCCGCGGCGGTCTCGGCTTCCCGGGTCGGGACCTTTCCCCGCGCCAGGATTTCTCCGGAACTTGCCACCAGCCCAATCTTGGCTTCGCTCCCGCCGATGTCGATCCCCACCCGCAGTCCACCCACTCCGTACTCCCCCCATCCATTCTTGAAAAGATCCTTAAACCAAAGAATACAAGAAGGGAAAAAGAAAAGGAAGGCGAACAACATAGACATTCTTTCTAAACAAAAGCAAGTTAGTTACTCCATCGGGGGGTGTTCCACTGAGTGAACATGTGGTTTCCGGCAAGCCTGAACTGATTCGGCGCATCAACCGGACGCTGATCCTCGACCTCCTTCGCCGTGAAGGGCCGCTCTCCCGCTCCGACCTGGCCGCGAGAACCGGGATAAGCCTTCCCGCTGTGTCCCGGACGGTCGCTGAACTGGTCGCAGATCTCTGGGTGAGTGAAATCGGTGAGGGCGTCTCCTCCGGCGGGCGCCGTCCGATCGTGCTCAAGTTCAATCCGCGCGCGGGCCTCGCGGTCTGTGTAGATGTCACTCCCTACCGCCTGTTAGGTTGCGTTGCCGACCTGGAGGGTGAGATTCTCATCACGCAATCAGAGGCCTCCGCCGCTCTGGGTACGCAGTTGCTGCACCAAGTGTCCGGTTTAATCAGCCGGCTGATCGAAGCGGCTGGTGTCTCATCGGATAAACTGACCGGCATCGGACTCGCAGTGCCAGGTATTCCCGACCGTGCAGGCAACTGTGTCAGCTGGGCGCCGGCCCTGGAGTGGCAGGAGATCCCGGTCGCAGACCTGCTCCGGGATCGCTTCAGCTGCCCGGTGGTGGTGCAGAATGACGTGGATACCCTGCTCCTGGGCGAGCAGTGGCGGGGGGCTGCCATGGGCGTCAACCACGCGGTGGCCATTGACGTGGGTTCTGGCGTCGGCGCCGCCATCCTGGTGGACGGGCGGCTCTACCGGGGCCGAAACGGGGCCGTAGGCGAAATCGGCCACTGGCTCACCAATCCCGGCCAGGAACCCCGGCCGCGCGGCTTCGGCCATCTGGAAAGCGCGATCGCCCTGACCGCCGTCGCCCGAAAATGGGCGGTGCAGACCGGCTGGAGCGAAGGAGGCGAGGGGGATGCCATCGGCGCCATGGTTGCGAGCCTCCACGCCGGGGAGGCCGCTGCGCAGGAGGCCGTGCTGGAGATGGCCAGTTGGATCGGCACAGTGGCAGCCAACCTGACAACCCTGCTCAACCCGGAGGTTATCATCCTTGGTGGAGAAGTCCTCCGGCTGGCGCCGGTGATCTTGCCAGAAGTCGAACAGATGGTGGCCAGCCACTCACCCTATCCGGCTGCCGTGGTACCCGCCAGGCTGGGGGATCAAAGCAAGCTGCTCGGCGCGGTCCACGGTCTTCTGCAGCAGCAGCGCAGTTCCGTTTCCTACATTGATTAGGCCTGAAGGAAGGTGCGTATCCGTGTTCATGGCTGACGACATCCGCATGCAATCCCAGACATTCCGCCAGATGGCCCAGGAGGCCCCTCCTGCATGGGAGCATGCCCTGTCGAAGTTGGGGGACCTGAGCCGCTTCAGGCGCATTGTGTTTACGGGGATGGGGAGTTCGTACTTCGCCTCTGTTGCCGGGGCCAGCACCCTGGCAGGTCTGGGCATTCCTTCTGCCCATGAGCTGACCTCGTCCCTTCTGTATTACGGCCAGGGGCGGCTCGGCAAGGATGACCTGCTGGTCGCAATCTCCCAGTCCGGTGAAAGCGTGGAGGTTGTGAAGTTCCTCCAGCAGCTCGCCGGGGGCGGAATTTCCGTCCTGGGCGTTACCAACAAGGCCAACACCTCGGTGGGACGCCTGTCGGACGCATGCCTTGAACTGGCTGTGCCTCCCGATCACGGCGTCGCTGTGAAGACCTATGGCGCCAGCGTCCTGGCCCTGCTGTACCTGGCCGCACGCCTGACGGGCCGCTCTGGATCCACGTGGGCGGAAGGCGCTGGGCAGGCCGCTGCGGCGGTGGAGCGGGCCAACCGGAACGAAAAGGCCTGGCGCCAGTTCGGCCAGGAACTGCTGCACGTCCCGGCCGCCGCTGTGACCGGGCGGGGCCCGTCGCTCAGCGCTGCCATGGCGGGCGCCCTGCTCTTTAACGAGGTGGCCAAGGTGCCGGCCTGGGGCGAGGATGGCGGCGAGTTCCGCCATGGTATCGTGGAGGTGGCCCAGCCTGGCTTCCTGACCGGGGTCGTGATGGCCCGGGGACCCTCGCTAGATCTCGGGATGATCCTGGCCCGGGAACTGGTGCAGACCGGCGCCCGGGTGCTGGCGGTGGTTCCGGAACCGGCCGCGGGCGCGGCCTCGGGGACAGGCGCTACCGTGTTTCCGGTGGCCGAGCTGGACGAGCCGCTGATGCCGCTGGTCCAGATCGTACCGTTTCAGTGGATCAGCTGCGGGTGGGCGGAGGCTCGGGCTTTGAGCCCGGCCGCTTCCGGCACACGCCGGGCGTGATCCGGACCGAGGGGTAGGAGGTGAGGACGGAGGGAGGCGACCCTGCAGGAGACCCGGGAGAGCTCATGCGACCGTGCCACCACACGAGGAGGGGACTTTACACATGATGAAGCGATTCCTGGCCGCGATTGCGGCCGCAGCCCTGGTCGCCGGCTGTTCCAGCGGCCAGCCCAAACAGGCTGAACTGGCGGCGCCCAAGAAGAACGAACCCGTGAAGCTACAGATGCTGGCCATGAAGCAGGCGGCATACAGCGACGAGCATGTCAACGAGATGGTGAAGAAGTTCACGGAAGCGAATCCGAACATTTCCGTCGAAATCACGTTCGTGCCCTACGAGTCCTTGCACGACAAGTTGGTCACGGACCAGGCCTCAGGCTCCGGCCAGTTCGACGTGGCCCTCGTGGACGAGATCTGGCCGGCCGAATTCGCCGCCGCCAACGTAATCCAGGACATCACCCCCCGGCTCACGCCGGAGATGAAGAGCGGCATCAACCCCGCCGTGCTCAACATCCTGGCGGTAGGCGACAAGTACTACGGTGTGCCGTGGATCCTGGATACCAAGTTCCTCTTCTACAATAAGAAAATGCTGGCCGATGCGGGCTTCAAGGAGCCGCCCAAGACCTGGGACGAGCTGATCAAGATGGCCAAGGCGATGAAGGAGAAGAAGATCGTCGAGTACCCGATCGCCTGGAGCTGGGGTCAGGCCGAGGCTGTGGTCTGCGACTACACCCAACTGGTCTACTCCTTTGGCGGCGATATCCTCGGACCCGACGGCGCTCCCAAGTTCCAGGAAGGCGCAGCCCTGGACACCCTCAAGTGGATGGTCGGCACCCTGAATGACGGGATCTCCAACCCGAACTCCATCACCTACCTGGAAGAGGACGTTCGCCAGGTCTTCCAGGAGGGCAAGGCCGCTTTCGTCCTCAATTGGACCTATATGTACGGTCTGGCCAACGATCCCAAGGAATCCAAGGTGGCCGGCCAGGTGGGCATCGCTCCCACACCGTCCGCCAAGGCTGCTATCGGCGTCTCCGGCTCCATGGGCCTAGCGATCACCAGGAGCACGAAGCATCCGGAAGAGGCCTGGAAGCTGATCTCCTTCCTGACCAGCGAACAGACCCAGAAGCCCTACGCTTCGGACTCTCTGCCGATCTGGAAGGCCGCCCTGGACGCCAGCGACCTCAAGGCCGACAAGGAACTCGTCGCCGTCGCCAAGGCCCAGTTCGCCGCCGTGAAGGGCCGCCCGCAGTTCGTGCCCTGGTACAACCACTTCTCCACCAAGCTGCAGGTCGCCATTCAGAACGCTCTGGTGAAGAAGGCCTCCCCGGAAGATGCCACCAAGGCGCTGGTCAAGGAGATCGAGCCGCTCCGTAAGAAGTAGACCAAATGACTGACGCGGGGCAGGGGCTCCCCTGCCCCGCCGGTACTCGGAGGAGGTCATAGTGTGAGCCTGAGGCCAATGAGGGTGCGCGGTGACCGGGAAGAGAGAGTGCTCACACTGACATTCTTGATTCCCGCTCTGCTGGTGACGTTCGGGATCATTCTGATCCCCCTGACCGAGGCCTTGTGGATGAGCTTCCACCGCTATACCCTTACCATCCCCGGCAGGCCGTTCATCGGCCTGGACAACTACACCACGGCTCTCGCAGACCCAACCTTCTGGCAGGCCATGGGACGGACCCTGTACTTCACCCTGGTTTCCACCGGCCTGGAACTGGGCCTGGGTATGCTGGTCGCACTGCTGCTGAACGAACAGTTCGCAGGGCGGGGGCTGCTGAGGGGGATCATGCTCATCCCGTGGGCGCTTCCGACCATGGTGAACGGCATGATGTGGCGCTGGATCGACCACCCCGACTACGGGGCGCTCAATGCGCTGCTGACGCAACTCGGCCTGATTGACAAATACCAGGCCTGGACAACTACACCACGGCTCTCGCAGACCCAACCTTCTGGCAGGCCATGGGACGGACCCTGTACTTCACCCTGGTTTCCACCGGCCTGGAACTGGGCCTGGGTATGCTGGTCGCACTGCTGC
>JAMDAP010000041.1:2217-5982 GCA_023484675.1 Bacillota bacterium | reverse complement strand
GTCCGCCAGATCCTCGAGAAAGCCTGCCTGACCGCCGCTTCCGCCGACGTCAGCCTGCTGCCGACCACCACGGTCGAATTGACGGGGGAGGACGCGCAGAAGATGCTTCGCCTTATCGACATGCTGGAGGATCACGACGACGTCAGCAACGTCTATACCAACGCCGACATCTCGGACGAGGAAGTGGAGCGCTACAACGGGTAGCCGCCAGCTCACTGCATACCTCCCGCTGAAACGGGGACACTATGTCAAGTCCCAGTCGAGGGAGGGAATGGTATGGCATGGCAGCCGGGGCGCAGGCAGAGCCTGATTGTGGCGATCGTACTGATGGTCGCCCTGGGCCTGGGAGCGGGCTACACCGCCCAGAGCCTGCGTCTTCGCCTTCGCGAGCAGGCGCGGCGGGAGCCGTCGGTCCCGGGTGAGGTCCGTGCCGCCGGCAGCAACGGCGGAGTGATAGAAACCAGCGTGCCCGTCGTTACTCCGGCGACGCTCCTGGTGGTGCGGACGACGTACTTGAAGTGTGACAAGACGGTGGAGCAGACCATTGCCCCGGAAGAGGCGTTGGTGGGTCTTTCCATGGAGGGCCTGCGTCGCTTCCGTCCCGAATGGACCGTCATCGACTTCACCCCGGAGCGAGTTCTGGTACGCGCCATTAAGGATGAGTGGTGTCCGGGGATGGACCCGGCGGAGATGGAGCGGTACCGCACGATTGGTGTGCGCGACGGCAAGGTCACCATCTTCTGGGGAAAGCCGAGTCCCGGCCAGCCGGTGAAGGAAGTCACCACCTTCCCTTCTGATGGTCTGCCGCCGGGGGAGCGCCGCTTGCTGGAACAGGGCTACGTGGTGGATGGCGATGAAGGCGTGGCCCAATACTTGGAGGGCCTGGCAGAGTAGATAAAATTCGGAAGGGAATGGCCGAGTCCCCGTCGAAGCCTGACGGGGATTGTTTGCTGTTGCCCAAAAGGCCGCCGTGGCGGCGTGTTGGAGGGATGGGAATGCGGGTGCTGGGTGTCGACCCCGGGACCGCCCTCTGCGGCTACGGCGTCGTGGACATGGAGGGGAACCGACCGAAGGTCGTGGCCTACGGGCATGTGGCCACCGTGAAGACGACGCCTCCCGCCGAGCGCTTGCGTCAGGTGCATGAGGGCATCGCCGCCGTCATCGACCAGTACCACCCCGAAGTGCTGGCGGTGGAGGAGCTGTTCATGGGCCGCAACGTGACCACCGCCATCAGCGTCGGCCAGGCCAGGGGCGTGGTGCTTCTAGCCGGGGCTCAACGCGGCCTGGAGATTGCCGAGTACACCCCGGGCCAGGTCAAGCAGGCGGTGGTCGGATACGGCAAGGCGGAAAAGAGCCAGGTCCAGCAAATGGTCAAGATTCTGCTGGGGTTGACGGAGATTCCGCGGCCGGATGACGTGGCCGACGCCCTGGCCGTGGCCTGCTGCTGTCTCCAGTCCATTGAAGTGGAGCGGCGGCTGCGGCGCCTACAGGGGTTGCCCGAGGGCGGCAGCGCGGCGGCGGGGAGGCGAGCGCGATGATTGGCTTCCTGCGCGGTCAGGTGACCTTCCTGGGCGAGGACCAGGTGCTGCTGGACGTTGGCGGCGTGGGCTACCGCGCCTTTGTGCCCCACTCCACCCGGACCCGCCTGCCCGAGGTGGGGAAAGAGGTCTTCCTCTGGACCTTCCTGCAGGTTCGGGAGGATGCCCTGACCCTCTACGGCTTCAAGGATGAGGACGAGCACCAGATCTTTGATCTGCTGCAGTCGGTGTCGGGGGTCGGTCCCAAGCTGGCCCTGAGCATCTTGTCTGCGGTCACCCCGGACACCTTCCGCCTGGCGGTGGCCCGCGAGGACGTGGCCCTTCTCACCAAAGTGCCCGGAGTGGGCAAGAAGACGGCGCAGCGCCTCTGCCTGGAACTGAAGGACAAGGTCGGCGAGCTGCCGGCCTCGCCGGGAGCGCGGGTGGCAGCAGGCCTGGCGCCCGTGGCCGCTGCGGCCGATGAGTACGGCGAGGCGGCGGAAGCCCTGGCCGGGCTGGGCTACAGCCGGGGCGAGGTGGCATCGGCGCTGGAGCGCCTGCGCCAGAACCACGCGGACGGCCCGGACCTGACCACGGAGGCCCTGGTGCTGCAAGCCCTGCGCCTGCTGGCACGGCGCTCGTAGAAACCGCGTGCGACCCGGCGCGAGGAGTGGAGACCTATGGAGCAGCGCATCGTGTCCGCCACCGGGCGGGAAGAGGATATCGTCCTGGACCAGTCCCTCCGGCCTCAGCGGCTGGCCGAATACATCGGCCAGGAGCGGGCCAAGGAGGCTCTGTCGCTGTACATCACCGCCGCCCTGCAGCGGGGCGAGGCCTTGGACCACGTCCTTCTCTACGGCCCCCCGGGCCTGGGCAAGACGTCTCTGGCCCATGTCATCGCCAACGAGCTGGGGGTCAGCGTCCGAGTCACGTCGGGCCCGGCCATCGAGCGGCCCGGCGACCTGGCGGCGATTCTTACCAACTTGGGGGAGCGGGACGTACTCTTTATCGACGAAATCCACCGCCTGAACCGGACGGTGGAGGAGGTCCTGTACCCGGCGATGGAGGACTTCGCCCTGGACCTGATCATCGGCAAGGGCCCCAGCGCCCGCTCCCTGCGGCTCGGTCTGCCCCACTTCACTCTGGTGGGGGCCACCACCCGCGCCGGCGCCCTGACCTCGCCCCTGCGCGACCGCTTTGGCGTCATCCACCGCCTGGAGTTTTTCACGCCGGACGAGCTGGAACAGGTAGCGGTGCGGGCGGCGCGGATCCTGGGGGTGAAGCTGGACCCCTCCGGAGCCCGGGAGATCGCGCGGCGCTCGCGCGGCACCCCGCGCATCGCCAACCGTATGCTGAAGCGGCTGCGGGACGTGGCCGAGGTGCGCGGCAACGGCGTCATCACCGGCGACCTGGCCGCCGAGGGGCTGCGGCTCCTGGAGGTCGACCAGCTCGGCCTGGACCGGGTGGACCGGCGACTGCTGGAGACCATCATCAGCAAGTTCGGCGGCGGCCCCGTCGGGGTGGAGACCCTGGCGGCGTCCATTGGCGAAGAAGTGGAGACCATCGAGGACGTCTACGAGCCCTACCTCATCCAGATCGGCTTTCTGCAACGGACGCCGCGCGGCCGCATCGCCAGCCGGCCGGCCTACGAGCATCTCGGCCTACCGCTGCCGCCTCAGCCGGAGGGCGGCGGCGACAGCCAGAGCCGGCTTTTCTAGGCGGAGGCGAACCGCTTCACCTTCTTCGACGTCTCCATCCTTGCCCGCTCCCCCCATAAAATCTTAATCTGTCACGAACCAATGTAGTGCCCGAGAGAGGTGGATGCCGTTTGGGCCTTCTCTTCTGGCAGCGGGACCGGCCGGCCGAGCGCCCGAGCGGCACCGACCTCCCCGAACTGGTCACGCGGGCCAAGGATGGAGACGTCGAAGCACGAAACCGTCTGATCGCCAAATTCCAACCCTTTGTCCTCGGCATCGCTTCTCGCATCAGCGGGCGCTTTGTACAAGCGGGGCGGGACGATGAGGTTTCTGTCGGCCTGCTCGCCTTCAATGAGGCCATCGACAGCTACGATCCGGCCAAGGGCGTGTCGTTCCTCGGGTTCGCCGAAATAGTCATCCGCAGACGCCTCAGCCGGAGGGCGGCGGCGACAGCCAGAGCCGGCTTTTCTAGGCGGAGGCGAACCGCTTCACCTTTTGCCCGCTCCCCCCATAAAATCTTAATCTGTCACGAACCAATGTAGTGCCCGAGA
>JAMDAP010000041.1:931-2207 GCA_023484675.1 Bacillota bacterium | reverse complement strand
TCGACAGCTACGATCCGGCCAAGGGCGTGTCGTTCCTCGGGTTCGCCGAAATAGTCATCCGCAGACGCCTCATCGACCACTTCCGCAAGGAGGGCCAACGTCGCGAGGTGCCGATGACCGGCTTCGAGGATGAGGACGAGGAAGGGCAGACCTTTAACGCGGTGCAGAACCGCCGCGCCGTGGACGACTTCACCTCCCACGGCGAGGCCCAGGACCGCCGTGACGAGATCCTGCGCTACCAGGCCAGGCTGAAGGAGTACGGCATCAGCCTGCAGGAGCTGGTGGAGCTCACCCCCAAGCACGACGACGCCCGCAAGCGCGCCATGCAGGCGGCCCGTATTGTGGCCGATAACGCCGAGTACCGGGCCCATCTGCTGAAGCGGGGCGAGCTGCCGCTGAAATCCCTGGAGACCGAGGTCCAGGTCAGCCGCAAGACCCTGGAACGCCAACGCAAGTACATCATCGCCATCGCTCTCGCATTGACGGACGACTTCGTCTATCTGCGGGAGTACATCGCCAGGTAGACACTTTGGTGTGGGGAAGGAGGGGAGGAGCATGCGCGGGCAAAGAGGCCTGGTGCTCGAACTTGAAAAGGGCCTGGCCGTCGTGCTTACTCCCGACGGTCAGTACAGGAGAATCGCCGCTGGGCGCGAGTGGGAGCTGGGCCAGGAGGTCCAGTTCGAAGCGACGGTCGCGGCTTTGCCGCAGGCTTTGCCGCAGCGGCCACGCCTGCACCCCGCCTGGTTGGCGGCGGCGGTGGTGCTGCTGGCCCTGCTGGTGCCGGGCACCCTCTCGGTCCGCTCCCTGCTCAGCCGGCCGGCCCTGGCCGCCTATGTGGCGGTGGACATCAACCCGAGCCTGGAGCTGCAGGTGGACGCCGGCGGCAAGGTGCTGGCGGCCCAGGCGGTCAACGATGACGCCGTGCCGCTGCTGCAGGCGCTTTCCCTCAAGGGCCTGCCCCTGGACCAGGCGGTGCGGGCGATTACGGAAAAGGCCGTGGCCGCCGGGTACCTGTCCCAGAGCAACGACAACATGGTGTTGATCACGGTCACGCCCAAGGCCTCCGGGGCGGACGTGCCGCAGGCGGTGCAGCAGCAGGTGGCTGCGTCCCAGCAGGCGGCGGCGGCGGTCCTTAACCAGCGTGGTTTGAAGAACGATGTGGAGGCACTGTCTGCGCCGGCCGAGGTGCGCGACGCTGCCAAGAGCCAGGGGATTCCCACGGGCAAGCTCTTCGTGGCCAGCGAGGCCGCCCGCCAGGGCACGGTCATCGACCGCG
>JAMDAP010000041.1:0-921 GCA_023484675.1 Bacillota bacterium | reverse complement strand
AAGGAAGGTCAGGACAGTCAGGAAGGTCCGGGCGTCCAGAGCGGCCCGGGCGGAAAGGCCGGCCCGCCCACGGACGGTGGCGAGAACCGCGGCGTCGATGGCCAGAGGCAGCCTCAGGCAGGCAGCAAGGACGATGAAGAAAAGTCCGGCGGCGCCAAGCCCCGCGAGGACCGCTCCTCTGATAAGGAAAACGGCAAGGACGGCCGTGGCAACGATGCCCGCAAGGGCGGCTCCTCCTCCGACAGCCGCTTGAACCCGGGTTCGACCCCGCCGTCACGGGAAGACGACAGCAAGGACGAACGCAAGAATAATCAGTTCAGGGATTTGTGGAATCGCCTCTTCGGCGGCAGCGTGGACCAGGAGCACCCTGAGACCACGCCCGACGAAAGTGACGGCGAACGTGGCGACTGAGCCGCAACCAGGGGCGATGGGGCCGCAGCAACAAGAGTTGCGGCCCTTTGCATGCCAGCAGCGGTCGGGCAGGAAGGCTGGCGAATCTCGTCGAATCTGGTGAGACGACCCCTACGACGATTCGCCCGCCGGCCGGCCCGCGGCCCTTTTGGCGGCGGGCCGTGTCGACTTGCCTGTTTTGGAGGAAGTGCCATGAAGCTGCGGCACCGTGCGGCCGCTTTGTTCCTTGCGCTGGGACTCGGTCTCGGCTCTGCCCTGGGGGTGTCCCGTCCGGCCAAGGCCGAGGCCGTACTGCCGCGGCCGATTCGTGTCGGCCTGGGAACCGCCTTGACGACGGTGCGCCTCAGCGCCAATGGCGCCTATACCCTGGTGAATATGGCCACCGGCGGGGTCGCCCTGCAAGGCCGTCACCGCGCCGCCGGCTCCCCGCACCACCGCCTGGCCGGCGGGAAGGGTGACCACCTCGCCGCCCTTACCCAGCACCCGCACCGGCTGGTCGCCGGAAACCGG
>JAMDAP010000071.1 GCA_023484675.1 Bacillota bacterium | reverse complement strand
GCGGTACCCTGCTGCCAGCACGCTGTCCACCGCCGCTTCAATGGTTGCCGCCAGCTCTGGCAGATCCAGCGACCAGCGGCACATCATGGCCACGCTGAGGATGGTGCCCAGGGGGTTGGCGATGCCCTGCCCGGCAATATCCGGCGCCGAGCCGTGAACCGGCTCGTACAACCCCGGACCCTCCTGGCCCAGGCTGGCCGACGGCAACAGGCCAATGGAGCCCGCCAGCACGGCGCCAAGGTCGGTGAGGATGTCCCCCATCAGGTTCTCGGTAACCACAACGTCGAAGGCGGCCGGGCGCCGCATCAGCTCCATGGCGGCGGCGTCCACGTACAAGTGGCGCACCTCCACCGCGGGAAAATCCCGGCCCACCCGCTCCACAGTCTCGCGCCAGAGGCGGGACGTCTCCAGAATGTTGGCCTTATCGACGGAGGTGAGGTGACGGCGGCGCCCCACGGCCAGGCGGAAGGCCAAATGCACCACCCGCTCGATCTCCTCCTCCGTGTACTCCAGGGTGTCGTAGGCCCTTGGGGGGGAACCCGCCACCCTCCCCCTCGGCCCAAAGTAGAGGCCTCCGGTCAGTTCCCGCACCACCAACAGGTCAGCGCCCGCCAGCACCTCCGGCCGCAGGGGCGAAGCGTGGCCGGCGGCGGCGATGGCGCGAAGGGGCCGGAGGTTGGCGAAGGCGCCGAGCTTCTTGCGAAGGGCCAGGAGTCCGGCCTCGGGGCGGCGCTCCGGAGGAACCTCGTGATCCCACCGCGGGCCGCCCACGGCTCCCAGCAGCACAGCCTGGCTGTCCAGGCAGGCGGCCAGAGTCTCCTGGGGCAAGGGGTTCCCGGTGAGATCGACGGCCTGGCCGCCAAAGGGGCGTTCCCTCCATTCCACCTCAATTTCCAGGGCTGCTGCCGCGGCGTCCAGCACCTTGCGCCCCTGGCGCACCACCTCCGGCCCGATGCCGTCTCCAGGCAGAACGGCGATGGTCCGGCGACGGCCCCAACCTTGCCCGCCGGCTTGGGCCCCGGCCGCACCGCTGGCTTGGGCCCCGGCCGCACCGCTGGCGTTACCGCTCATGACGCCTCCTCCCGCTTCTGGCGCACGTGGTCAATGAGGCCGCCAGCGGCCACGATCTCCAGCACGAAGGGTGGCAGCGGCCTGGCCTGATACTGGGCGCCGCTGGTCAGGTTCCTGATGGTGCCGGCGCCAAAGTCCACCTCCAACTGGTCGCCTGTCCGAACCCCCTCCATCACCTCCGGGCACTCCAGGATGGGCAGACCGGTATTGATGGCGTTGCGGAAGAAAATGCGGGCGAAGGTGGGTGCGATCACCCCTGCCACCCCCACTGCCTTGATGGCGATGGGGGCGTGCTCCCGGGAACTGCCGCAGCCGAAGTTGTCGCCGGCGATGATGAGGTCGCCGGGCCGGACCCTGTCGGCGAAGGTTGGATCCTCGTCCTCCATGCAGTGCTTGGCCAGGAAGGCGGGGTCGTGGCGGGTCAGGTAACGGGCGGGAATGATCCGATCGGTGTCCATGTTGGCGCCGAAGACATGGGCCTGGCCGCGGGCGGCGGCACGCGGCGCCGTGGCGGCGGCGGCACGCGGCGCCGGGGCGGCGGCGGCCGCAACCGGGGTGCGTTCCTCAGGCAACATGGCGGGCCACCTCCTCGGGATGAACGATGCGCCCCTTGATGGCGGTCGCCGCCGCCACGGCGGGTCCGGCCAGGTAGACCTCGGCCCTGGGATGGCCCATGCGGCCGGTAAAGTTGCGGTTGGTGGTGGAAAGGCATCGCTCGCCCTCCGCCAGGACGCCCATGTGTCCGCCCAGACAGGCGCCGCAGGTGGGCGTGGAAACGGCGGCACCGGCCTCGATGAAGACCTCCAACAGCCCCTCCCGAAGGGCCTGCAGGTAGACGCCCTGGGTGGCGGGGATGACCAGGCAGCGCACCCCGTCGTGCACCCGGCGGCCCCGCAACAGGCCGGCGGCGATGCGCAGATCCTCGATGCGGCCGTTGGTGCAGGAGCCGATGAACACCTGGTCCACGGGCACGTCGCCCACTTCACGGACAGGCCGGGTGTTTTCGGGCATGGAGGGCAGGGCTACCTGGGGCTCCAGCCGGCTCGCGTCAAAATCGTAGACGCGGGCGAAGCGGGCGTCGGGATCGCTGCGGTAAAGGCGAAGGGGCCACTGAGCCCGGCCGCGCATGTAGGCGATGGTCACCTCGTCGGGAGAGATGATACCGGACTTGGCCCCTGCCTCCACCGCCATGTTGGCGACGGTCAGCCGCGCTTCCATGGACAGGGAGCGGATGGCCGGGCCGTCGAACTCCATGGCCGCGTAAAGGGCGCCATCCACACCGATCTGGCCGATGAGGTAGAGGATCAGATCCTTGCCGGAAACCCAGCGCCCCAACTTGCCGTGAACGATGAAGCGATGCGTCTCTGGCACCTTCAGCCAGATCGTGCCGGTGGCCATGGACGCCGCCATATCCGTGGAGCCGACGCCGGTGGCGAAGGCCCCCACCGCCCCGTAGGTGCAGGTGTGGGAGTCGGCGCCGATGATCACCTGGCCCGGCACCACCAGGCCCTTCTCCGGCAGCAGGGCGTGCTCGATGCCCATGTCCCCCACGTCGTAATGGTGGCGGATGCCCTGTTCTCGGGCGAAGTCGCGCATCTCCTTGGCCTGGGTGGCGGCGGCGATGTCCTTGTTGGGGGCGAAGTGGGAGGCCACCAGAACCACCCGATCGGGGTCGAAGACGCGTTCCTGGCCGATCCTGCGATACTCCTTGATGGCCACGGGTGCTGTCACGTCGTTGCCCAGAACCACGTCCACCTGGCTGGTGATGATCTCCCCAGGTTCCACGGCGGCACGCCCGGCGTGGGCGGCCAGGATCTTCTCGGTGATGGTCATGCCCACTGGCGCTGCACCTCCCCCACCAGAGCCGTCAGGTCGCCGTCGCTCAGCTGCTTCTTGACGTCCGCCTCCTGCTTGAACCGCGTGAACGCCTGCAGGAAGCTGGTCTCGTCCAGGCTGATGCCGAGTATCCGGCCTCCACCAGGGTTTCGAAGCCGCCCGGAGTGCTTGCCGAGGACCAGCTTGCTGGCGTCCCAGCCCACTTCCTCAGGACTCATGATCTCGTAGGTGGTGCGCTCCTTGAGCACTCCATCCTGGTGGATGCCGGCCTCGTGGGCGAAGGCGTTGGCCCCCACGATGGCCTTGTTGGGCTGCACCGGCATGCCGGTATGGCGGGAGACCAGCTGCGAGAGGGGAACGAGCCTGCGGCTGTCAATGCCGCAGTCGAAGGGGTAGCGGTCCGCACGGGTGCGGACGGCCATGACCAGTTCCTCCAGCGAGGCGTTGCCGGCCCGCTCGCCGATACCGTTGACGGTGCACTCCACCTGCTCCGCTCCGGCCTCCAAAGCCGCCAGGGAGTTGGCCACGGCGAGCCCCAGGTCGTTGTGGCAGTGGACCGAGATGGTTACCCCCGCCACCCGGGACTTGATCAGGCGCACAAGGTCGGCATACTCGCTGGGAGTTGTGTAACCCACGGTATCTGGGATGTTGATGACGTTTGCCCCTGACGCCGCAGCCACCTCGCAGGCCAGAGCCAGGAAGACGGGATCCGAGCGGGTGGCGTCTTCCGGTGAGAATTCCACGTCGGGGAACATGCGCCGCGCGTAGCTTACAGCCTCAGCGATCTGGGCCAGCACCTCTCCCGGAGTCTTCTTGAGTTTCTTGGTCATGTGGATGGGAGATGTCGCCAAAAAAACATGACACCGCGGACGCTCTGCTTCCTTCAGCGCCTCCCAGGCCCGGTCGATGTCGACCTGCTGGGCCCGGCAGAGGCTGGCCACCGCCGGCCGCCGAACCTCCTGGGCGATGCGCCGAATGGCCTCGAAGTCACCGACGGAAGAGATCGCAAAGCCGGCCTCGATCACGTCCACCCCCAGCTGGTCGAGCTGGCGGGCGACCTCGACCTTCTCGTCTGCCGTGAGACTGGCCCCCGGGGACTGTTCCCCATCTCGCAGTGTCGTATCAAACACCTGAACGCGACGTCGCTCCACCTGACCCGTTACCGCGCAAGCCCCAATTCAACTCTCTCCCTTCCGGGGCCTCTGGCCCCTGCAACTCCAAAACGCCGTAACCTCAGCCCTCGAAATCGAAACCGAAACCCGCTCAATCCGCGGCGGTATCCGCCTCCTTCCGGGGTGCGGCGGCCGCACCGTCCTTCCTGGCCGGCTTCAGCCAGGGCATCATGCGGCGCAGTTCAGCGCCCACCGCCTCGATGGGGTGCTCCGCCTCACGCCGGGCCAGGGCTGAGAAGGAAGGACGGCTCACCTGGTTTTCCAGCAGCCACTCGCGGGCGAATTGCCCGCTCTGGATCTCAGCCAGGATCTGGCGCATCGCCTGGCGCGTCTCAGCCGTGACGACGCGAGGCCCGCGGGTCATGTCACCGTACTCGGCGGTGTCGGAGATGGCGTCCCTCATGTGGGCCAGGCCGCCCTCGTACATCAGGTCGACGAGAAGCTTCATCTCGTGCAGGCACTCGAAGTAGGCCATCTCCTGGCTGTATCCGGCCTCCACCAGGGTTTCGAAGCCGGCTTTCACCAGGGAGGTAACGCCGCCGCAGAGCACCGCCTGCTCGCCGAACAGGTCGGTCTCGGTCTCCTCACGGAAACTGGTGTCGAAGACGCCGGCCCGGGTACAGCCGATGGCCTTGGCGTAGGCCAGAGCCGTTTCCACCGCCCGCCCCGTGGCGTCCTGGTGTACCGCCACCAGCCCGGGAACCCCCTGACCCTCCAGGTACAGCCGCCGTACCATGTTGCCGGGCGACTTGGGGGCCACCATCCAGACGTCCACGTCGGGTGGCGGCGCCACTTGGCCGAAGTGCACGGAAAACCCGTGGGACACGGTCACCGACTTGCCGGGCCGGAGATGGGGCCGAACGTACTTCTCGAACACCGGCCCATGCTGTTCGTCCGGCAGCAGCAACATGAAGATATCGGCGGAGGCGACGTCGTCCATACCGACCACCGGTACGCCATCTGCCTCGGCCTCCTGCCGGCGCGGACTGCCGGGACGGAGCGCCACCACCGCGTCTACTCCAGAGTCCCGCAGGTTCTGGGACTGGGCCCTCCCCTGGCTGCCGTAGCCGAAGACGGCCACCCGCCTGCCCCGCAGGAACTCCAGGTTTGCTCCGGAATCATAGGTGATCCGGCTCATGAGACTTCCTCCTCCTCTCGCTCGTAGCGCACCAGCCGGTTGCCCCGCTCCAGGGCGATGGCCCCTGTGCGCACCACTTCCTTGACTCCGAACTCCCGCAGCATGGTCAGCAACGCCTCCACCTTGTCGCCGGTACCACTGATTTCCACCACCAGGGACTTGGGACCGACGTCCACCACTTTGGCCCGAAAGATGTCCACGATCTGCAGGATTTGCGTCCGGCGCGAGGGCTCGGCGTTGACCTTGATCAGGGCCAGTTCGCGCTCCACCGCGTCGCGGGGGTCCAGGTCCACCACCTTCAGCACCTGAATGAGCTTGTTGAGCTGTTTCGTCACCTGCTCAACGGTGGCCTCGTCCCCCTCCACCCCGATGGTCATGCGCGACAGGCCCGGCACGTCCGTCACACCCACCGCCACGCTGTCGATGTTAAACCCGCGCCGAGCGAAGAGACCGGCCACCCTGGTGAGAACTCCAGGGTGGTTTTCCACCAGGATGGCCACCAGACGCCGCACTCCCATCCCCCCCTTTCATGCTGCCTGCCCCCCTGCCCCCCTGCCGGCCCGTCCGGGGCGAAAAGGGGAATAACAAAAAGACCCGACGCGGCAGATCCCACTTCTTTACGAAAGGAGGAACTTGCCGCTGGGGTCTTTTACACCCACGGTGTACCATCTGACATCGCCAGAGGGCTGTACCGCTCGGACCAGACCGTGACCCGGCTGACGCCGTCCGCCACGCGGAACCCTAGGTACACTTCCATATTGCCCGTCTGGTGTCTG
>JAMDAP010000117.1 GCA_023484675.1 Bacillota bacterium | reverse complement strand
TGAGAAGGTGGTTACGGGCCCGTCGGAGGTCCTGGCCAAACTGAACGACGGCGATAGCGTCAAGGTGCTGCCATGACCTCCACAGCGATGGATGCCATCATCCGCCTCGACAACCTGGGCAAGGTCTACGATACCGGCGCCATCCAGGTGATCGGCCTGGCGGGCGTCAACCTGCAGGTGTCGCGGGGCGAGTTCGTGGCGATCATGGGGCCGTCGGGTTCGGGAAAGTCCACGCTGATGAACATCCTCGGGTGCCTGGACCGGCCCACCTCCGGCGAGTACTACCTGGGCGGCGAGGTCGTTTCACAGAAGACGGAGCAGGACCTGGCCAACGTCCGCAACCGCCGGATCGGGTTCGTGTTTCAAACCTTCAACCTGTTGCCCCGAATGAGCGCGCTGCGCAACGTGGAGCAGCCTTTGATCTACGCCCGGGTGAGCGCCGGCGAGCGGCGGCGCCGGGCCATGGAGGCCCTGGAGCGCGTCGGCCTGGGGGATCGAGTTCACCACAAGCCCAACGAGCTGTCGGGCGGGCAGAAGCAGAGGGTGGCCATCGCCCGGGCCCTGGTCAACGAGCCGGACATCCTGCTGGCCGACGAGCCCACGGGCAACCTGGACAGCCGCTCCGGCGAGGAGATCATGGCCATCTTCCAGCGCCTGAACCAGGAGGGCGCGACCATCTTGTTGGTCACCCACGAGCCGGACATCGCCAGGCACGCCAAGCGCATCATCTACGTGAGGGATGCGCATGTGGTGGGTGACGAGCCAGTGGCCGAGCCCCTGGCCGCTGCCGAGCCGGCGGCGGCGCGGCAAGGGGAGGTGCGGCAGGCGTGAGTTTCTTCGAGAGCTTCGCCATCGCCTTCGACGCCTTGCGCGCCAACAAGATGCGCTCCTTCCTCACCATGCTGGGCATCATCATCGGCGTGGGCGCAGTCATCGCCGTGGTGGCCATCGGCCAGGGAGGCCAGGCCATGGTCGTCAACGAGATTCAGGGGATTGGCGCAGGGATCACCTGGGTGGCGCCGAAGTTTGACCCGTCCCGCTCCATGGACTTCACCAAGATGGAGCTGCTCAAGCCCGGGGACGTCAAGGCACTGGCCGAGGTTCCCGGCATCAAGGACCTTTCACCGGAGATCCGCTCCAACAACACCGTCAAACACGGCAGTGAAAACCTGGACGTGGGCGTGCTCGGCGTGTCCGACGGCTATGGAACCACCCGCAACGTCAAGGTGGAGGCGGGCCGCTTCCTGAGCAGGACGGACGTGGAGGGTTCGGCCAAGGTGGCGGTCATTGGTTCCGGTGTCAATGAGAAGTTCTTCGGCAAGAGCAAGGGCGTGGGCCGGACCATTCACATTGACGGCATGCCGTACACGGTTGTCGGGGTCATGGAGAACGCCACCGGCCTGATGGCCATGTCCGGCGACAATGCCAACGCCAAGTACAACGTCTACATCCCCTACACCACCATGCAGCGCATCGTCGGCACCAAGGACATCACCATCGTCTGGGCCCTGCCTGAGAGCGCAGCGAAAGCCGACCAGGTGGTCAAGGGCATGCAGGCCACCATGGACCGACGCCGCGGCCCCGGCAAGTTCGAGGCCCAGAGCATGGAGAGTACCCTCAAGGCCGTCAAGTCGGTGACCAACATCCTCACCTCCGTGGTGGCGGGTGTGGCGGCCATCGCCCTGCTGGTCGGCGGCATCGGCATCATGAATATCATGTTGGTGTCGGTGACCGAGCGCACCCGGGAGATCGGCCTGCGCAAGGCCATCGGCGCCACCCGCCAGGACCTGCTCTGGCAGTTCCTGATTGAGGCGGTGGTGGTGTCGGTGGTGGGCGGCCTCATCGGCATCCTGTTCGGCGGCGTGCTGGTGTTCCTGATAAGCAAGCTGGCCCACCTGCCCGGGCTCATCTCCGCCTGGTCCGTGGCCCTGGCCTTCTTCTTCTCCTTGCTGGTGGGTATCGTCTTTGGCGTTTACCCTGCCAACAAGGCGTCGCGCCTGGACCCGATCGACGCTTTGCGCTACGAGTAAGGTTCCTGGCGTCCTACTGCCGGCTCGAGATGAGAGAGGAGAGACTGAGCGATGTCCACCCCGGTCCTGACCCCGCCGACGGAGGCCCCCGTCCCCCGCAGAAGCCCTTGGGCCATGCTCTTCAGCGTGACGACCGAACCGCGCGCCACCTTCGAGGCGCTCCGCGCCCGGCCTGCCTGGTGGCAGCCCTTGCTGGTGCTCTGGCTGATCGGTACGCTCGCTGGGTTGGCGGCCCTGCCAAAGAGCCTTGAGATTGGCCTGCAGCAGGCCCTCGCCAAAGCGCCCGGGACGGACCCCGAGGTCCTGCGGCGCACCATCGCCGTGATCAGCTATGTAACCGTGCCGCTCACGGCCCTCGTGGCCGTGGCGGTGGGCACCCTGATTCTGGCCGGCATCCTCTCCATCATCGGCACCATGGCCGGCGGCAACGGCTCCTTCCTGCAGGTCTGGTCGGCGGCGATGTACGCTTCGGTGCCGGTCTCCATCGCGGGCACGATCATCAAGGGGCTGATGATCCTGACCACCCCGGCCAGCGCCCTGCAGACGGTCAGCACCAGCCTGGCCCTGGTGCTGCCAAAGGAGTCGGTCGGGACCGGCCTGTACTACTTCCTTTCCCTGCTTGACCCCTTCAGCATCTGGGCCCTGGTTTTGCTCACGATCGGCTACGCCGTGGCCATGGACTTCCCGACGCGGAAGTCGGCTTACATCAACGTGCCGCTGTGGCTGGTCCGCTACGGCATCACCATGGGCTTTGTGGCGTTGGGGCTCAGCCAGATGAAGTAGATCCGCAACGCGTCACGTTCTCGCCTTCCATGAAGTCGATCATGCGGCCGAGCATGGCTGCAGCCTCGGCGCGGCTGGCGACTCCCTTCGGCGAGAGGCGCCCGTGCAGGTTTCTGGAAGGGAAGGTGAGTGCGTAAAAAAAGTGCGCTTGACGGCACGGGCAATCATACGCATAATAAGACTTGATCAGCCACGGATGAAACTCCTGTGGTGTGCACATCCCGACAGGCAAACAATAAGAGGAGACAAAGGGCCTCAGATCAAGGATGGGGACCTGGTTCCTCCGCAACAATGGTGGCCCAATCAAGATGAACGGGAAATCCTGTAAGAAGATAAGTGGGGATGCAAGATGATGCATGTGACCGCTGAGGAGGGCGGCGCCGTGGCCACTCTGAGACTAAGCCGCAGCCAGATGATCTCCAGTACGGACATGGGCCGCCGGTTCGCCGAGTATCTCGATCGCGCCAGCCGAGGACTCGAACGCCTCTTCGTCACCCGTAACAATGAAATTGAGGCGGTTCTCATCGGCATTGAAGACTATGAGAGACTGCTTGAGCTTGAGGAACTGGTGGAATACCTCGCCAGTGACAAGCTGGTCAAGGCCCGGCGCGAGGAGCCCGAGGTTGGCGACCTGGAGGTCCTGCTGCGCAAGGAGGGCCTGACCGAAGATGAGCTCCGAGGCATCGACCCCGACTAGTCTGAAGCTGACTTTCAAGCGCTTCGCCTGGGATGAAGTCACACGACTCGACGGGTCCGTCAAGAAGAAAGTCCTGGCACAACTTGTCAAGATTCGCGACCACCCACTGGTTGGCGAGCCTCTGGGAAGAAACCTTGCGGGATGCCGCAAGACTTACGTGAATGACAAACGCCTCCGGATCGTTTGGCAGGTGAACCCTGGCAAGGTAGTCATCTTGGGTGTTGGCAAGCGTGACAAGGACGAGATCTACGGCCTGATCGAAGGACGGTTCGACGAAGAAGAGAGTTAGGCATAAGGCTTATCCGCGGCAGGGGTGGCCCCGCCCAGCTCCTCGATGATACGACGAATGGGTCGTATTCTTGTCCAGATGCAGGCCTGCCGCCGCAGCTTTGACCGGCGAGGAGGCATGACCAGAGGGGCATTTCCAGCTCCTCTGGTCTTCTTTCTGCTTTACCAACGGGAACAAGGCTCGGATTCGACGGACGTACGCTCGGGCCTTGGTGGACTGGATCGAAAAGCTCATTAGCAACCAATGAAGGGCTTGTGGGCCGTAACCCAGAAGTCACCAGGAACGACCGAAGGTACTGTAGGGGTGATGTGACGTGACGATAGCGAAACGAATTCTGAGCCTGACTCTGGCAGGGGCGGTCCTGGCATCCGTTGCTGCTGCGGCACCGGCCCACAGGGCCGAGGCCGCTGCCTATTTCTCCGATGCCGCCGGGCACTGGGCCGAGTCCTCCATCCTTAAGATGAACCTGAAGGGTGTGCTGCAGGGAACGGGGGAGGGGCGGTTTGAGCCGGGCCGGGCCGTAAGCCGGTTGGAACTGGCGGTGATGCTGGTTCGGGCCGAGGGGCTGGACAGTCAGGCACGGGCCAGCCTGGAAGCGCCCACGGGCGTGGTAGGCTACCAGCAACTCCCCAGCTGGGCCAGGGGGTACATGAACTACGCCATCGCCCTGGGCCTGCTGGACGACGGGGACCTGGCGAACTTCCGGCCGGGCGATCCCGCCCTGCGATACCAGGTGGCGGTTTGGATGGTCCGGGCCCTGGGCTTGGAGACAGAGGCCAAGCAGACCGCCAGGCTGCCCGTTTTCGTCGATGCCTTTGCCATCCCCCAGTGGGCCCGAGGCTACGTGACTGTGGCAGCTGGCAAGGGATTGTTCAAGGGAGATGGGTCGACGACTTTCCGCCCTCTGGATACGGTTACCCGAGGCGAGATCGCGGCCCTCCTGGACCGTCTGGATGGCTTGCAGGACAATGGACTGGATAATCAAGACCTGGTTGGAACGGTGGATGAGGTGATCCTGGGCGGCTCACCCCGCCTGGAGCTCACCTTGAAGGACGGGCGCAGTTCCACCCTGTATCCTAACCAGGGAGCCTGGGTGGTGCGGAACGGTGCTTCGTCCAGTTTCAGTTCCATTCGTGCAGGAGACCGGATCGTCGCTGTGCGCGACCCGGCCGGGGGCTACGGGTACCTGGAAGCGGACGCGGCCTCCAGCCGCACGGTAACGGGCAACCTTGCCCTGTGGCTGGATTCGGGCAGCCGTGCCATTACCCTGACCGTCTCCAGTACCCGGGTCACCTACCCGCTGGCCTCGGGTTCGGTGGTGATTCGTCGGGACGGGCGCCTGGCATCGGCGGATGATCTCCTCGTTGGAGACCGGGTCCAGCTTACCCTGGCGGACGAGCAGGTGACGGAAATCAACGCCACCGCTGACAGTCGCAGCGTGACGGGTGACCTTGCCGCAGCCTTCCCTGTAGGCAGCGGAACCATCACCCTGAGTGCGGGGGGCAGCAACGTCACCTACACGCTGGCTTCCACCGCCGTGGCGGTGCGTAAGGACGGCCGTTCCGCCTCCAACGACGACCTGTGGGTGGGCGATCGGGTCTCCCTGACCCTGGTCAACGACAGGGCCACCGAGATCAACGCTAGCAGCATCAGCCGCACGGTTCGTGGTTTTGTGACCTCGGTGGTGGTGTCGGCTACGGCACCGGCCATCGGCGTGACCGCCGGCAGCGCCCCGGAACAGGTCTTCCTGATTCCCGCGAACGTGCCCATTCGCCAGGGTACACGGACCCTCGGCATTTCCGACGTGCCGCTGGGTGCCTACATGGAGCTGAGCGCGTCCGGCAACCGGGCGACGACTGTGGTTCTCAGCAACAAGGAGTACCTGCAGGAGCTCAGCGGGGTGATCGTAGCCATTAACGCCACGCGGCGCGAGATCACGCTGGCGATCACCGACCAGCCCGTGGCACCAAATGGCGCCGCGCGCAAGGTGGTCAGAATGGCGGCAGGCACCATCGTCGTCAAGAATGCCGACGTTGCCGGCTTTGCGAATCTGGCGGTGGGTGACCGGGTGATGGTGGCCGGGACCACCAGCGGGGACGTCTTCAACGCCAGCGCCATCGTTGTCACGTTTACGGATCGGGAGTAGTCTTGCGGTTTCGCTCTTGCGGAGCAAAACACGAAGCACCCCACTGACGTTAACGCCGGCGGGGTTTTTGTAGGGATCGTCCCGAAAATCGTGGAATTTGAAGGTGGCGGCCTCCAGCCCCCGTTTGGTATAACGGGGATGCACAGCAAAGGAGGAAACCGCCACCTATGTCATCCTACCACGGGAAGCAAGCCAGGAA
>JAMDAP010000052.1 GCA_023484675.1 Bacillota bacterium | reverse complement strand
ACCCGGGTGAAGATGCGGTCCACCAGGCCGATGCAGGCCGAGCGGGCGGGCACGAAACTGCCGACCTGGGCCATTAGCGCGATGAGCGCCGTAGCCCGCATGTAGGTCGACTTGCCGCCCATGTTGGCGACCTCGGTCATCTCCACCATGAAGGTGCTCTGCCCCGTGGCCAGGTCGTCCGACGCCCCCACCCGGGTGAAGATGCGGTCCACCAGGCCGATGCAGGCCGAGCGGGCGGGCACGAAACTGCCGACCTGGGCCATTAGCGCGATGAGCGCCGTAGCCCGCATGTAGGTCGACTTGCCGCCCATGTTGGGGCCGGTGAGGATCAGGAGGCGGCGCTGGTGGCCGTCCAGGTGCAGGTCGTTGGGGACAAAGGGGTCGTCCCTCTGCACCTGCTCCACCACCGGGTGGCGCCCCTCTTCGATGTCCAGCACGTCGCCCTCGTCAAGGCTGGGGCGACAGTAGTTTTGGGCCGCCGCTACCTCGGCCAGGGAGGCCAGGGCGTCCAGCGTCGCCAGGGCCCGGGCCACGGCCAGCACAGCGGTCGCCTCCGTCGCCACTTTCTCCCGCACGGCGACGAAGAGCTCATACTCCAGGGCCACCAGCTTCTCCTCGGCCCCCAGCACCTCCGACTCCTTCTCCTTCAGGCCGGGGGTGATGAAACGCTCGGCGCCGGAGAGGGTCTGCTTGCGGACATAGTCCTGGGGCACCATGGACAGGTTGGACTGGGTGACCTCTATGTAGTACCCGAAGACCTTATTGTAGCCCACCTTCAGCGACTTGATGCCGCTGCGCTCCCGCTCCTGAGCCTCCAGTTGGGCGATCCATCGCTTGCCGCTGCGCGCCAGGTCGCGAAGTCGGTCGACCTCCGCGTTATAGCCGGGTCGCAGCAGTCCACCGTCGGTGAGGGCCATGGGCGGGTCGGCGGCGATGACAGAACCAATCAGTTCCACGATCTCAGGCAGGGCCATCAGGTCCCGGCACTGCGCCTGGACGCCGGGAAGCTGGCCGGAGTGCACCAGTGCCACCAGGTCCGGCACCGCTGCCAGAGACTGGCGCAGGGCCAGCAGGTCCCGGGCGTTGGCGCTGCCCATGGCCACACGGCTGATCAGCCGCTCCAGGTCGTAGACGCCTTTCAGCCGCTCCCTCGCCTCTTCCCGCAGCAGGGGTGCCGCCACCAGATCGCCCACCGCCTGTTGGCGCGCGGCCAGGGGCCCGAGCCGGCGCAGCGGCTGCTCCACCCAGGAGCGCAGCAGCCGGGCCCCCATGGAGGTCACGGTGCGGTCCAGCACCCAGAGCAAGGTGCCCTGGCGAGAGCCGTCCCGCAGCCGCCGCGTCAACTCCAGGTTGCGACGGGTGGCGGTGTCCATGACCAGGAACTCGCCCGGGTTGTAGACGCTGAGGCCGGACAGGTGGCCCAGCGCCGTCTTCTGCGTTTCCGTCAGGTAGCGCAGGAGCGCCCCCGCCGCGGCCACCGCCAAAGGCAACTCCTCGCAGCCGAAACCGCGCAGCGAGGCTACGTGGAAGTGGGCCAACAGACGGCTCCGGGACTCGGTCGGGTCAAAGGCCTGTTCCTGATAGAACCGCACCGGGGCCGCGGTCTGCTGCTTGAGCAGCCGCTCCACCCGTTCCGCCAGATCGAGGCGCGGGTCCAGCAGGCACTCGGCCGGGCGAAGCCGCGCCAGCTCGTCCAGGAACAGCACGTCGGAGCCGGGTCCCGCCAGCTCGGTGACGGCAAAGAGACCGGTGGACACATCCGCGTAGGCCAAGCCGTAGCGGCCCCCCGCTCCCGTCAAAGCCACCAGGAAGTTGTTGCTCTGCTCATCCAAGAGCCGCGGCTCAAAGACCGTGCCGGGGGTGATGACCCGCAGCACCTCGCGGCGGACCAGCCCCTTGGCCTTCGCCGGGTCCTCGGTCTGCTCGCAGATGGCGACGCGGTAGCCCTTTTCAATGAGCCGGGCGATGTAGCTCTCGGCACTGTGGTAGGGTACGCCGCACATGGGGACGCGGCCCAGGCCCTTGCCGGCGTCGCGACCAGTCAGCGTCAGCTCCAGCTCCCGGGCGCCGACCTCCGCGTCGTCGAAGAACATCTCGTAAAAGTCGCCCAAACGAAAAAACAGGATCGCGTCCGGGTGGTCGCTCTTGATCCTGCGGTACTGCTCCATCATGGGTGTCGAGCCGTCCAACAGCATGTCCTCCCTGGCCGGCAAGTCTCCCTTATTATAGCACAGGTGGCTGGATTTCCCCGCCACTACGGCCTTTCCTCAACGCCGTAAGCGAAGGAGCGGCTTGGATCACGAAATGTGGGTTGGGCGCTCATGCCGTTGCGTGCTGCTCCTTCGCTATTCGACGTAGGCCCTCCAGGGACGGAACAAGCAGGGATTCCATTTCCCTGGGTTCAAACTTCTCCAATCCGCCGTGATACGTGCGGCCCCGACCACGATGCAGGTCGCGCGCGTCATTCAGATAGCCGACGAGCGCGAGCAGTTCCGCGGGGGCCATGGGAACACGTAGATAGAGCCCGTGGGCTATATTCAACAGGGTGAGGCCATCCGGGTTTAGCGCAAAAGCAGGGGCCTGCCGCGCCATGTACGTGGCGACAATGCTTGGCGCTTGGCCTGCGCCAAGGCTCCACCAGGGGTTGCGATGGGCGCACAAGTACCGCTGGTGGACACCCGCTTCTTCACCTTCCTGGATGAACTGCCGAACGGCTGAGGTCTCCCGGCTCTGCAGGCCCAGGGTTTTCGGCAAGTCGATCACGACCCGCCGCTCCGGTGTTGCCCGTATCACGCCAGGCGACTCGAATACTTCTTGAGCCCGAGTAACAGCAGGGCGAGCAAAAGCAGCTAACCCCCGTTCCGCCGCGACCTTTGGGGTCATGACAAAGAAGGAGTTGTCTCCCGTCGCAATGCCCCGGCTCACCCGTACGAAACTGCCAAGGGGAACAAGACCGCTCGCGGAGCTGACAAGCACCGCAGGCGCCTGCTTGTTCTCACCGAAGAGAGAGCTCCAGCGTTCTGTCTTTGTGGCCTCGTGGCGAAGCACCACACGCTGGCCTGCGTTAAGGTCGCCCAGCTCAGCCACGTGGTTCACCAGGCTGGTCAGAATCGGACCCTCCTGGCGCCCTGCTTCGAAGCAAGTGATCAGCGCCGTCGTCATTGCACCCTGGAAAGGCACCGACCTGGGGTTGACCAGGTGAAGTGACTGCACTTCCAAAGGGCCCTGCAGAAGTTTTCTCAAAGCAAGGCCGTACCGGACGTCGAGCCATTCCGCACTAGTCACATAGCACCCGACGTCCCCAGGTTGGGCCTGCAGCGCCGTGGCGAGGAAGAAGTACACGTGGAGCCCAGTCAGGCCCGAGATGGCGTAGCCAAAGCGCTCTCCTGTCGACTTTGCCCAGGCCTTGACGCCTCGATCCAGTTCATGGTGCCGGACATAGGGGGGGTTGCCCACAAACGCAGTACGCCCGTTGATGGGGGACAGGTCCAGTTTGGTGTAGTCGCCCTGAATCACGCGGCTCTTGGAATGTGCCTGCATCGCCAGGTTGGCGCGACAGATCAAGGTGGCAACCGGGTCTACGTCCACCGCGACAATCTCCACCGAAGGGTTGGCACGGGCCACCGCCACAGCGTAGCGGCCGCTCCCTGCCCCTGCATCAACAACCCTCTGCGGGCGCCTGTCAAGAACCCAGGCAACCATCGGGTCGATGATTGCGCCTGGCGTATAAACCGCTCCCAGCGGACGCCTCTCCGTATGAGAAAGAGCGCCGATGAAGGCGTCACCCAGAAGATCCCGACCTTCGGCCGCCGCCCGGCGCACCAGGTTCAGCTCCTCTTCCGAGGGACGGGGCACTTCTAGTGTTTCGCGTATCACACCAACCTCGGACGCGCTCAACGGGCCGCCACAGTCAGTGGCGCCAAGCTCCACTGCAAACCGCACCAGGTCGGGAACGGACAGCCTCCGCGGGAGGGCTCCCAGGTCGCGTAATGCTTGGGTCATGGTCTTTCCTCCACCCCAAGGGAACTGAGTGAGGAGTAGAGTCTCGGGTGCTTAACCTAGGAAGATATTCCGCAAGCGGTAAGACCATTCCTGCTTCTTCCACGAAAATATGTTCGCCACCCTAAGGCCAACGACGGGAGAACTGTCAAAGGCCCCCGGTCCCTCAACCGTCCCTTCACGCCAGCACGCAAAGAGCCCGAGGGCACTGCCCTCGGGCCTCATTCGTGACGCGATCTACCGCGACGTATCGCGGTTTAACGCGATCTACCGCGAGCAGCCGCTGCAGCCCCCACCGCTCCCGGTCGGGGTCTCGGTCCCGGTGATCGGGTAGGTGATGATGGCGTTCAGCCGGTCGAGCAACGCCTGCAGCCGATCCTTGGCCTCGTTGTACCGCTTGATGGGCGGATACTCGCGCTGCGCCGCCTCAGCCTTGTAGTAGTCCTCCATGGCCCGTTTCGACAGGGCCTTGTCCCGAGTCGCGGCAGTGAAATGCGTATACTGCTTGGCTTCCTCGGCTTCCTTCAGAAGACGCATGGCATCCGGATCGCCCAGCATGGCCTCCTCGGCGGCGGTGAACTCCCGAACCTCCTCCGATTCCTCCAACAGCTCGGACAGTTCGCGGGCCTTGACAATGAGCAGGTATTGATCTACCTTGGGCGCCACGAAACCGCCCCCGGCCTCGCCACGCGCCTGGACGTCATGTTCCTCGGCCTGGATCGCTTGGACCTCGCGTTCCCCGTTCATGCCGACACCCCCTTCGCCGCGCTGGTTGGGGTTCCCCGGCCTCGTCCCTTTCCCCGTGCAGGGTCCAGGTCCTGGCCTCGGTTACGCGTACCGGCACCAACTGACCGATCAGGGAGGCCGGGCCTTCAAAAAGAACCAGGCGGCCGCCGAGGTCGCGGCCGGAGAGCACCCGCTCATTCTTGTCGCTTGGGCCCTCCACCAGCACCTCCACCGCCTTGCCTACGACCGCGTCCATCTTGGCCCGGCTGACCCGGTTCTGGACCTCCATCAGCCGGTTGAGGCGGTCCTTCTTCACATCCTCCGGCACCTGATCCTTCATGCGCTCCGCCGGCGTGCCCTGGCGCACTGAATAGGTAAAGGTGTAGGCGCTGTCGAACTCGGCCTCGCGGATGAGGGACAGGGTATCCTGGAACTCCTCCTCCGTCTCGCCGGGGAAGCCCACAATGATGTCGGTGGTGACCACCGCGTCCGGCACCGCCTCACGCACGCGCCGCACCAGGTCCAGGTAGGTCTCACGGGTATAGCCGCGCAGCATGCGCTTCAGCGTTCGGTTGTTGCCCGACTGCACCGGCAGGTGGAACTGCTTACAGGCCACCCGGCTCTGGGCGATGGCGTCCACCATCTTCTGATTGAAATCCCGCGGATGGCTGGTCATGAAGCGCACTCGCTGCAGGCCCTGGATCTGGTCCAGGTCGCGCACCAGGTCGCCAAAGTCATACCCGGCCGGGGCAAAGTCCTTGCCGTAGGAGTTGACGTTTTGGCCGAGTAGGGTGATCTCCTTGTAGCCCTGGGCGACGAGCCCGCGAACCTCGGCCACGATGTCACCGGGCCGGCGGCTTCGTTCCTTGCCCCGGGTGTAGGGCACGACGCAGTAAGTGCACTTCTTGTCGCAGCCGTAGGCAATGGTGACCCAGGCCTTGACCCCCTGCGGTCTCGCCGCCGGCAGGTTCTCGACGATCTCGCCCTCGCCCTCGCCTTCCCAGACCTCAATGACGGGATACTCGGAGGTCTGAACGCTGGCCAAAAGCTCGGGCAGGCGGTACACATTGTGGGTGCCGAAGATCAGGTCGAGGTGCGGGGCGCGGCGGCGAATGCGTTCCACGGCGCCATCCTGCTGGGGCAGGCAGCCGCCCACGCCGATGATGGTCTCCGGCCGGACGTACTTGAGGCGCTTGAGCTCTCCCATGCGGCCAAGCACCCGCTCCACGGCATGTTCGCGGATGGCGCAGGTGTTGAAGAGGATCAGGTCGGCGTCCTCCAGCTTGCGGGCCCGTCTGTAGCCCATGCGCTCCAGGATGCCGGCCACCACCTCGCTGTCGTGCTCGTTCATCTGACAGCCGTAGGTCTCGATGTAGTAGCCCGGCTGGGCCTTGCGGTGCAGGCGCGCCGCTGCGCCCCGCACCTC
>JAMDAP010000076.1:5804-6159 GCA_023484675.1 Bacillota bacterium | reverse complement strand
CAAACCGTGGGTAACGGGGTCCATCTCGCTCCTCCTGTCAGCTCGTAGGCTTGATCACGGAGACAGCATACAGTTCGGGGTTCAGCAGCCTGAGGAGCCGTTCCTGGGCCTGGTTCAGCGTTACTTCCCGCTGGATCTTTGGAACGTCAAAGAGGCTGCTCCCGCGAAAGAACAGGGAATTGAAGGTGAAGGCAAGGGAATCCGGCCGGTCGAAGAGGCGCAGAAATCCTCCCTCCATCGCCCGCCGGGCGCGCTGGAAGTCAAGGGGGTCGATCCCGTTATCGCGGAGCTCTCTCAAGCCCTCCAAAATTCGAAATTCCAGGCGGTCCGGGTCTTTGGTCTCGCCCCCCCAACA